>PWNV01000019.1 GCA_003557645.1 Candidatus Nealsoniibacteriota bacterium | reverse complement strand
GACTACTGCGGAACGGAAGGATCTCCACAAAGCGCCTTTGTTGCTATTTCCTGGAAGTACACTGACCCTGAAGGGAAAGTACCAAGTGCTTTTGAGATAAGAATGCTTCCTATTGATGAAGTTTCAGCGGGCTCTTGTGAGTTAATTAGTGGCGGTACTGAATATGTTTGCCGGGTTAATGATTTTCAAGTTAGCTCGGGAATTGATTACGGTAACACTTATTATTTCGAAGTTCGAGCTCAAAACGAAGCAGGAGGGTGGTCAGACTGGGTAGAGAGTAATGAAATTACAACTCCCGTGCAACCTCCTGACTCTAGTTTTAGCTGGAGCCCTGAAAGACCTTTTGCAGGAATGGAAGTTAACTTCTCTAGCTCCGATGATACAATCATTATTTCTCGAAGTTGGAATTTTGAGGGAGGAAGCCCCGGAACTTCTACTCTTAGAGATCCAAAAGTAGTTTTTGACAGAGAAGGAGACAAAGAAGTGACACTGGAGGTTTCAAGTGCAACTGAATCCTGCGAAAACACACAGACAGTTAGCGTTCGACCACCGCCTCCCGATGATTGGCAAGAAGTGGATCCTTTTTAAGATTGTTTTAATAAAAATGAACTATTTTTTTCAAAAAACTATATTTTTTATAGCAATACTTTTCTTTATTTTTTTTCCTGTTGACGTTGAAGGCTACATTCTTCCCGAAGTTTTTGTAAAAGATATAGTTATAGAAAATGTTTACTCGCATAAAATTGAAGGAACAGTAGTTTTTATAAACGAAGATGAAAGTTCTTTTAATGACCTGAGATATAACCTGGAGCTATATAAAGGAGAATTGGAGACAAAAGAAGATTTTGTAATGTTGGAAAAGAGAGCAGGAGAAAGCTTTGACATAATGCCTGGAGAGCTAGTAGAAAAGAAATTTTCTTACGAAACAGATTTTATTAGTCCGGGCAGAAATATGATCTTTATTTCAGTCTACAATCAAAATGATAAGTTTATAACTCAATATTCTTTAGAAGTTACTTTTCCTGAAGGAGGATTGGGTTATTATTTTGAAATTAATCCAGAAGAAGTAACGCTTTTATTCCACGGCAATGAAATTCCTCTTTTTACTGGTGTGACTGTTAGTGAAGAAACAGAGGACAAATTAGAAATTTCTTTTAATGTCAAAGACATAGAAAAAGAAGGGAAGATAAGAATAAAAAAAGAAACTTATTTTAATAATTTCCCAAGCCTAAAATCTTCTTTTACTTCAAAAGAAACATATAAAATAGGAGGAGAAGAAATAACTATTAGTGAGCCATTAAAAGATCCTTCAATAACAAGACCCGGCTCTTATTTGGTAAATCTTTATTTAGTAGATCACTTAACCGGAGAAAGAGTTTCTAATATTATAGAAGCAAGGTATGTTTTGGAAGGAAAAAGCGGTGAGATATTGAAAATAATAAGTGACAAGGAAGACTATAAAAAAGGTGACTCTGTTAAAGTTTCTGTTGATTATGTAGGGTCTTTTGCAGAAGCTCCCAAAGAAGATGAAAGAAGGGAGGGTATAATAGAGATTTCTCTTTTTGATGGTGAAAATTTCATTCAAAAAGAAGAAAAAGGGATTGTTTTAACTCCCTCTGTTATGACGCAAGAAATTGAGTTTATTCTTAAAGAAGACATTAATAATCCTATTTTTAAAGCTATTCTTAAGAGAGATGGAAACATTTTATCTGAATACACCTTCAAGGCACCAGAAAAAGAAGAAGAGAAAGGCTCTTTTTTGATTTTGGCATTATTTGTGATAATTATAATTTTAACTACCTTCTACTTTTTTCTGCGAAGAAAATTTGGGAAAACAATTTTAATTTTTACTCTAATATTTCTTCTTTTCTTTATTTTTTCTCTTGGTGATGAAGTTTTAGCATGTAGCAATTATTGGAGATGTAACAATGTTAATGGAATTTGTGGAAACTGGGGAAGAACAGGAGACAGGGATAATCCTTCTGATTGTTTTGGAGCTATGTATTATGGAGTAGAAACAGGAGGAAATCAGTACTGTCAACCTTATAGCTTTGCTCAGTCGTGGTGTGATTGTTGCGTAGAATCATCTGTTAATTCAAGTTTCTCTCGTCCTCTTGCTTCTACGGAATATGAAGTAGGATCTACTATTCCTTTTAGGGCAGATTTAAATATATCTGCTTGTGATAATTCTAGTCTTGGAGGAGGGGTAGTTTTTAGTATGCAAGGTAGCCCAAATAGCCCGCAGGCTGTTGGTGCAAATATAAGCACAGGATCTTCTACAACCTTCAGCGCCAATATGACAGCACCGTCTACTCCGGGAAATTATACTGTTAGTTGTTATTATTATGTGGAAGCTTATTTTACAAGAATATTCTATCCTTATATAACAAGATTTGCCGAGAAAAGGGGGGATTGTGGCTCTAGAACAATAACGGTGGTAAGAAGTGATGAACCACCAGCAGAGGATAATACTCTTAGAGTGAGAAGCAACCCTATTACAGGAGTGGAAGTTTCAGACTGGAGTGATATGATAGTGCGGAACACAAATTATACAAAAGAATCTTCCAGCACTATTAGCGATACGATTACTGCTCCTTCTTCTCACGGAAATTATGAGTTTAGTCATTGGTCGGGGTGTGACAGCACGAGCGGAATGACAAACAGAAACTGTCATACTAGTGTAAGTAATGGGGGATCTAAGACGGTAACGGCGCACTATGAAGTTTCCGTTGTTCCCGAGCCTTATGGATCTCTGCATTGCAATAGCTCAACTGAAAACTCGATTAGACTTTCTTACAGCTACTCTAACGCTTCAAGTCCCTCCATCTTCAGAGGAAATACTCGCTTAACAACTCTTTCTTCGGGAAGTGGTTCTGGAACTTACAACGTTACCGGACTTTCTTCTGGCTCAAATTATACTTTTCGTTTAAGAAACGGAACCTCTTCTACCTCAACTCTGCTTGATTCAGCTAGTTGCAG
>PWNV01000022.1 GCA_003557645.1 Candidatus Nealsoniibacteriota bacterium | reverse complement strand
TTTATGCGGTCTTCTACTGGGGGATGTGTCATAAAAAGTTTTCTAAACCAATTTTTTTGCTCTTTTCCTCTAAAGGGGCTTACTAAGTAAAGATGTGCAGTGGCATCGTTTGCTGTTTTTAATTGATGAGGATCTTTACTTATTTTCTCTAAAGCACGGGCAAGCCCTTCTGGATATCTTGTTGTGAGAGCGGCGGTTGAATCAGCCAAGTACTCTCTTTTTCTTGAAATGGCAAGTTTCATAAGCTGAGCTAGTATTGGAGCAAGAATTATAAAAGCAACTGCGCCAACTAAGATAAGCATATTGCCCTTGTCTCTTCCTCCACCTCCTCTCATTCCACCGAAAAATGCCATTCTGAAAAAGAAATCAGCAACAAGAACAACTGTTCCAACAAGAACAACAACGATTGATGATATAAGAATATCGTTGTTTCCAATGTGTCCAAGTTCGTGGGCAATAACTGCCTCAAGTTCTACTCTTTCTAATCTTTCTAGTAGTCCTGTGGTTACTGCAACTACTCCATTTTCAGGATTTCTTCCAGTAGCAAAAGCGTTTGGTTGAGGATCTTCTAGGATATAAAGGCGGGGTTTGGGAAGTCCGTTTGAAATAGCTAGGTTTTCTGTAATACGGTGCAGTTCGGGGTATTCTTCTTTGCTTGCCGGCCTTGCCTTGCTTATTTTAAGAACAATTTTATCGGAGTTCCAGTAAGAATAAAAGCTTGTTACTACAGAAAATATAAGAGCAATATACAAAATAAGCGGATTTTCGTAAAAATAACTTACCGCCCAACCAATACCAACAACAAGGAGAATAAAGCCCATCAAATAAAAATACGTCTTTTTTGTATTGCTTTCTGATTGTGTGTATAAACTAGACATAAACAAATTAAATTTCTAACTTCTAAAACTCTACTTTTACATTTTCTCTTTGCTTTGGGTCATCTACTTCAAAAAAGTCTTTCTTCTCAAAATTAAACATTCCGGCAATGATTTTGGTAGGGAACATTTGTACCTTAATATTTAAGTCACGAACATTGCGGTTATAGAATCTTCTTGATGCCTGAATTTTATCTTCGGTATCTCTTAATTCGCGTTGAAGTTCCATAAAGTTGTTTGATGCTTTAAGTTCAGGATAGCCTTCGGAAACTGCAAAGAGACTTTTTAATGTTGATGTGAGTTGGTTTTCTGCCTCAGCAACTTTTTTAGGATCTCCTGATTCTTCTGCAGTCATTGCTTGTGCACGTGCCTTTGTGACATTCTCAAAAACACTTTTTTCATGAGAAGCATAACCTTTAACTGTTTCTATAAGGTTTGGAATAAGGTCATACCTTCTTTTAAGCTGGACATCTATATCTGCCCAAGCTTCGTTTGCTCTTGTTCTTAGCACTATAAGCCTGTTATAGGAAAAAATAACCCATAAAACCAAAGCTATAGCTACTATTATAAGAATTGTTGTTATTTCCATATTTTTGTTTTTAATTTTTTAATAAATCGACTTACTCGCCCTTTATTTTACTATATTTTAGTCCAATTTGCAAAAACACCACAGAAAAAAATCTGTGGCGTTTTGCTAAAAATTCTTTCTTTTAATAACTTACATTCCCATCATTCCTCCGCCCATTCCTCCTGGCATTCCTCCTGGCATTCCTCCGCCTTTATCTTTTTCTTCTTCTTCGCTGTCAACAACAACACATTCGGTTGTCAAAAACATTGCAGCGGCAGATGTGGCATTTTCAAGAGCTGAACGAACAACTTTTGTTGGATCAACAATTCCTGCCTGTACAAGATCTTCATACTCTAATGTCTTGGCATTAAATCCAAAAGCCCCCTCTCCTTCTTTTACTTTTTGAACAACTACCGAGCCATCAGTTCCTGCATTTTCAGCAATTTGTCTAATAGGAGCTTCTAGTGCACTTTTTAGAATTGCTGCTCCGGTAGCTTCATCGCCTTTTAGTTTTAACTTTTCCAATCCTTCGAGAGCACGAATAAGAGAAACTCCTCCTCCAGCAACAATTCCTTCTTCTATAGCAGCGCGTGTTGCAGATAAAGCATCTTCTGCTTTGTGCTGCCTTGCTTTTTGCTCAACTTCGGTAAGTGCTCCTACTTTAATTACTGCAACTCCTCCGGCAAGCTTTGCTAATCTCTTTTGCAGGTTTTCTTTTTCATAATCAGATGTAGTAGCTTCTATCTCTTTTTTAATTTGCTCTATTCTTCTTTCTAAGTCTTTTTTATTTCCTTTTCCTTCGGTGATAATTGTTTTGTCTTTTGTTGCTGTTACTTTTCTTGCTGTTCCAAGCATAGCAACTTCTGTGTTTTCAAGCTTTAGTCCAACTTCTTCTGAGATTACCTGCCCTCCGCAAACCGAAGCAATGTCTTTTAATATCTCTTTCTTTTTATCTCCAAATCCAGGAGCTTTAACAGCAAGAGTGTTAAATGCACCTCTTAATTTGTTTAAAACAAGAGTAGCAAGCGCTTCTCCTTCTATTTCTTCGGCAATAATAACAAGATTTTTTTGTCCTCCTTGAGAAAGTTTTTCTAAAATAGGAACAATCTCATTTATTGATGATATTTTTTTGTCGGTAATTAAAATGTGTGGGTCATCAAAAACAGCTTCCATTCTTTCTGAGTCGGTTATCATGTAGGGAGAAACATAACCGCTATCGAGTTGCAAACCTTTTACTACTTCTTTTTCTAAACCAAATGTTCTTGACTCTTCTACAGTAACTACTCCATCTTTTCCTGCATCTTCTATTACTTCGGCAATAAGATTTCCAAGTTCTTCATCTTCTGCAGAAATTGTTGCAACTTGAGCAATCTCTTCTTTTTTAGAGATTTGTTTTGCTTCTTTTTTAAGATAATCCACCACAGCATCTTTTCCTTTTGTAACTCCTCTTTTTAAAGAGAGTGGGTCGGCACCGGCGGTAACATTTTTTAGTCCTTCACCGATGATTGCTCTTGCAAGAAGAGTTGCAGTTGTTGTTCCGTCTCC
>PWNV01000014.1 GCA_003557645.1 Candidatus Nealsoniibacteriota bacterium | reverse complement strand
TAAAAAAAGCGATAGAAGAGTACAGTGCAAAAACCGTTATTCTGGGAGGAGGAGTAGTTGCAAACAAAAAACTTCGAGAAAAAGTAGAAGAAATGACAAAGAATCGCACTCATCTTGTTCTCCCTGATCTTTCTTTTTGCACCGACAACGCAGAGATGATCGGAGCGGCAGCCACGATAGAGAAAAAAAGAGAAAACTATGATACAATATGCCCAAACGCCAACTTAACCGTATATTAATCTATGGAAATCCCTAAAAATTATAACCCAGAAAAAACTGAAGAAAAAATATACTCTCGATGGGAGAAGAGTGGATTTTTCAATCCAGACACTTGCATTAAAAAGGGTAAAACGTCCACAAAATCGCCTCACTTTTCAATTATTCTTCCTCCTCCCAATGTTACTGGTGTCTTACATACCGGCCATGCTATGGGAATTACTGTAGAAGACATCTTGATTCGCTTTTATCGTATGAGAGGATACCGCACTCTTTGGCTGCCCGGGACAGATCACGCAGCAATCGCCACTCAGTCTAAAGTAGAATCAATAATACAAAAAAAAGAGAAAAAAAATCGCCATGATTTAGGAAGAGAAGAGTTCCTTAAAAGAGTAAATGAATTTGCCAATGAAAGCCACGATACCATTGTCAGTCAAGTCAAAAAACTAGGAGCCTCTGTGGACTGGAGTAGGGAAGCTTACACGTTAGACAAGAAAAGAAACATCGCCGTTAACACTGCTTTCAAGATACTCTATGATCTTGGTCTTATTTACCGCAAAATTAGAATCGTAAACTGGGACCCTAAAGGACAAACCACTGTTTCCGATGACGAAGTAGACTACAAAGAAGAAGAGGGTATGCTTTATACTTTTTATTATGATAAAAATTTCCCTATTCCTATTGCTACTACAAGACCAGAGACAAAACTTGGAGACACTGCTGTTGCAGTAAACCCAAAAGACAAAAGATATGAGAAATATATAGGAAAAGTTTTCCAGGTAAACTTTCTTGGTGAAAAACTTTCTATAAAGATTGTTGGAGATGAAGTAGTAGACAAAGATTTTGGAACCGGTGCACTGGGAGTTACTCCTGCTCACAGTCACACAGACTGGGAAATTGCGGAAAGACACGACTTAGAAGTAAAACAAGTAATAAACGAATACGCAAAAATAGACATTCCAGACTCTAAGCTTTCCAACATGAAGACGAAAGACGCTAGAAACTTCATCGTAGAAAAATTAAAAGAAAAAAATCTTTTAATAAAAGAGGAGCCAATAAAGCAAAGTGTCGCTAGAGCAGAAAGAACCAGTGGTGTTATCGAACCTCTTCCGAAACTGCAATGGTTTGTTGATGTAAACAAAGAGTTTCCTTTTCCTCACTCTTCTCTGTCTTTTGTAGAAAAGAATGAAAAAGTGACGCTCAAGAAATTAATGCAGTTAGCGATCAAAGGAAAGCACATCACTATCACTCCCTCACGATTTGAAAAGACATACTTTCACTGGATAGATAATCTTCGTGACTGGTGCATCAGTCGACAAATCTGGTTCGGTCACCGCATCCCTGCGTGGTATAAGAATGAGGAGATTTTTGTTGGTGAAAATCCTCCAGAAAAATCAGGGTGGGAACAAGACCCCGACACCTTAGACACATGGTTTTCTTCTGCTCTTTGGACCTTTTCCACTCTCGGGTGGCCAGAGAAAACAGAGGATTTAAAAAACTATCATCCTACAACCGTTCTTAATACAGGATACGATATTCTTTTCTTCTGGGTCGCACGTATGATTCTTATGACTACTACTGTTTTTGGAGACGTCCCGTTTAAACAGGTCTATATCCACGGCTTAGTTCGAGATGAGAAGGGAAGAAAGATGAGTAAATCTCTGGGAAACAGCCTGGATCCGATTGAAGTAGCAAAGCAGTACGGAACAGATGCTTTACGCATGTCTTTGATTATAGGAGCTGCTCCTGGGAATGATACCAGAATGCCAGAATCAAAGATGAAAGCACAAAAGCACTTTGCAAATAAAGTTTGGAACGCATCAAGATTCGTTCTTTCAGTTCTTCCAGAAGAAAAAGAAGATCTTGGTAAAATAATTAACTCAGAAATCTCCCTTATAAAGAAAGACGCACTTTGTGTTAAAAAATTTGAATCTCACATCAAGGAGGTAACAAAAGAAATAGAAAGCCTTCGTCTTTATATGGCAGCAGAGAAAGTTTATCACTATTTTTGGCACACTTTCGCTGATGTTATCATTGAAGAAAGAAAAGATCGTATTTATTCTGGAGATAAAGAAGATTCCCTCTCTGCTGTTTCAACCATCTACAGATTACTTACAGATCAACTAAAAATCATACACCCTTTCATGCCCTTTCTTACGGAGGAGTTATGGTCACTTCTTCCCAGCTACGAAGAAAACCTTCTTATAGTAGAAAAGTGGCCTCATAATCAATAAAATATGATCTATTTTGCCGTTATTTCTTTCGCCGTCCTCCCCAGTATTGTTTGGATGCTTTACTACTTGCAAAAAGACCGTCATCCCGAACCAAAACGTTTCATCATCTACGTTTTTCTTGCCGGTGCTGTTTCCGGAGGTTTGGCTTATCTCTTTCAATCAGAAACAAGGGCTTTTTTGCTGGAAATTCACTATCTGCTTTTCATAGAAAAATTCATCATCATCGCTTTTTCAGAAGAGCTCTTTAAGTATCTTGCGGTCTACTTTACCATGATGCGCAACTCCGAACTTGATGAACCTGTAGATATTATTATTTATATGATAACTGCCGCCCTTGGCTTTGCAGCTTTGGAAAACCTCTTCTATCTTTATTCCTTATATCCTTCTTTTCCTATAAAAGAAATGGCTTCACTAACCATGCTTCGTTTTGTCGGGGCTACTCTTTTGCATGTTCTTGCTTCTGGATTCTTGGGAGTTTTCCTTGTCTATGGACAAAGATATAGTAATCACATAATCACTCTTCTTGGGTTTTTCGTTGCCACAATTTTACACGGAGCGTATAATATGATTGTTATTAGAATCGAGCAGTTTCCTTTTCTTTTTCTTTTAGTATTCTTCCTTATCTCTCTTTCTGTTATGCTCTCTGTTTGTATAAATAGAATAAGAAAGATGAAAAGTGTCTGCTTTGTAAAGTAATGCTTGTCTCTTGATCTAAAAGATGTTAATTTTAAAGAAATATTAATATTAAAGAAAATCTATGAAAAAGGAAGAAAACTGGGAAACAAAAAAAATAGAAGAAACCGATAAAGCACCATCGAAGGAAAAATCTTGGCTCAGCAAAAACGGAGAACTCTCTGTAGATGTCTACAAAACAGATAACGAGATTATTATTCAAGCCCCTGTTGGAGGAGTGAAAAAGGAGGATCTTGATATTGTTACAGAAAAGGACATAATCATCATTAAGGGAAAAAGAGAAAGGCCAAAGGGGGATAAGATAAATGAGTTTTATGTTCAAGAGTGTTTTTACGGAAACTTCCAAAGAGAAATAATTTTACCAGAAGAAACAGACCCTTCTCGAATTGAGGCAAATATCGACGAAAGCATTCTTACAATAAAAGTACCAAGGATAGAGAAAGACAAGAAAAGAAAAATAGACATCTAAGAAAACAAACAAGAGCTAGAAAGCTCTTGTTTTCTTGCTTGGTGCCGTGGGAGAGACTTGAACTCTCACTCTCGTAAAGAGAACTGGCTCCTAAAGCCAGCGCGTCTACCAATTCCGCCACCACGGCTTTACGCTAATTTATAATACAATCTCTTTAATTTAGCAATCCCAGTAATTACAAAACAACCCCGCCCTTTACTAGGCGAGGTTGTTTATTTTGCCAAAAAGGAAACTAAATTCCCACTATCATTCTAACTAGTTGTGGTAGTGCCCAGGCAAGAGAAGCAACTATAAGTCCGATCAACGCATACAAAACATAATTTCTTCCTGCTGCCACCTTGTCCGTATCTCCGGCAGCTGTCAAGAAGTTGTAAGCACCAATCAATATGAAAGCTACTACTAAGGCCATCAGAAGAGCAAACGCAATTTGTATAACATAATTAATCGAACCGAACATGCAACACATTGAACCTGAAACCTCTCCCCCTGCGTCTGTTGGATAATTAGTATCAAAAGGAGTCACAGTTCCTACATCTGGACATCCCGATATACCCGTATCCGCTCTAATAGTACAACTGTCTGGGGGTTGTTCTAATCCCTCCACATTACCCACAACACCAAAGGAGAATACTGAAACCATCATGACAACTCCTAGTGCTAATACAAAAAATTTCTTCTTCATGTTTTTTTATTGTTATTTTCAATTACCGACCTTTGCTCCTTGTTTTATTATACACTTAAAATCATTTTAATCAATAACATTTGCTCTCTTCTTGCTAAAATATTCTTTACGCACCTACAACCATTTTAATTAATGACATCAGCGCTCTTGCAAGCATTATTACTACAAGTCCAATTACAGTATACAAAATAATTCTCTGCCCTGTCTGTACTTTGTTTGTATCTCCTCCGGAAGTTAAAAAATAAAATGCTCCAAAAAGAATAAATGCTGGAGCCACAATTATTCCAACCCAGAAAATAAGAGTAATAACTGAATCAACCAGTTCTTCGAAGGTGCCATGCCCTATAGGATTTGTTAATGTCATTCCCTCTCCCGAACCTCCAAAAACCATCAAAGGTAAGAGAAGACAGGAAAGTATTAATAAGATAAATGTTTTTTTGTTCATATTTTTTATGCACCTACAGTCATTTCAATTAATGACATCAGTGCTCTTGAAAGCATTATTACTGCAAGACCAATTACAGTATACAAAATAATCCTCTGACCTGTTTGTACTTTATTTGGATTTCCGCCAGAAGTCAAGAAGTAAAATGCTCCAAGAAGAATGAATACAGGAGCTAAAATTATGCCAACATAGAAAAGAAGGGCAATAATCGAATCAACCAGCTCTTCGAAGGTATCAAATTTTAAGATGTTTTTTAGTGTTATTCCCTCTCCCGAACCTCCAAAAACCATCAAAGGTAAGAGAAGACAGGAAAGTATTAATAAGATAAATGTTTTTTTAATCATGCCTTTTTTAATATAACAGCATAGTGATATGGCTTAATATCAAATTCTTTTTCCGTCTCAAATCCTATTTTTGAAGCGATGCTTTTTACTTCCTCTGGTAAAACTTTCTCCTTAACACCAACAATATCTCCTCTCTTCCAGTCAACGACAAGTGCTTCTCCTCCTTTGCATAAAACGCGGTAAGCCTCTTTTAATATTATCTCTCTATTATCAGATTGGAAGAAAATATTAGACATGATTACCAGGTCAACAATTCCTTCCTTTAGCTCTAGCCCTTCTTCTATATCAGCAAGAATTGTTCGTATATTTTGTGCCTTTTCTCTTTCCATTTTCCCCTTTAGTGCAGAAAGCGCCTCTTTGGAAAAATCAATTGCATAAATTTTCCCCCTCTTCGCCTTCTTAGCGGCAGGAAAAGTAAATCCCCCAGAACCACAACCAAAATCAGCAACATTTGTGTCTTCCTTTATATTAAGTTCTCCTATAACTTCTTCTGGGTTCATAAGCAGATAATGGAAGCTAATTTATCTCCTTTATCCATCTTCATTAATCTAACTCCTTGCGTTATGCGAGACTGCTCGGGTATATTTTTAATCTCTGTTCTTATTATTTTTCCTTTCTGCGAAATAGCCATAAGATCACCGCTATCGGAAAAAATAGTTCGTAAAGAAATAATATTACCTACCTTTTCAATGTTCTTTATTGTCTTAACTCCCATTCCTCCTCTATGTTGCGGACGATAGTTCTTTATCTTTATTCTCTTTCCGTATCCGTTTTCCGTCATAAATAAGATCTGAGCTGTTTTCACTTCTTCTTTCCTAATTACCTCCATATCTGCTATGCTGTCTTCTTTTTTCAAATTTATCCCTTTCACTCCGCTAGCCTGTCTTCCCATGTTGCGCACATCTTCTTCTCCAAACCTGATAAGCTTCCCTTTCTTTGTACCAATTACAATCTCGCTATTGCCATCAGTTTTTCTGACTCTATGAACCTCATCCTTATCTTTTAGAGTAATGGCGATAAGTCCAGAACGGCGTATGTTAGCAAACTCTTTAAGTGATGTCTTTTTGATTATTCCCTTCTTAGTTACTATTACCAAGTTCTTTTTTTCCGTCACTTCTTCTTTTCCAAGAGGAATAACGGCAAGTACTTTTTCTTCAGAAGATATCTCTAAAAAGTTTAAAAGTCCTCTTCCGCGAGCTGCTCTTGCTCCTTCAGGAACCTGATATACTGGAACTCGAAAAACTTTTCCGTTATCAGTAAAAAATAGCAGAAAATCATGAGTCATTGCTTCAATGAAGTGCTCTACAACATCATCGTTTCCTGTCTTCATTCCAAGCATTCCCTTTCCTCCTCTTTTTTGTGACTTGTAAGTAGAAGGATTTACTCTTTTTATATACCCACCTTGAGTAATAGTAATTATTGTTTCTTCTTGAGGAATTAAATCTAAATCATCCGCTTTCTTTAGTCCCTCATCGTATACTTTTGTTCTTCTTTTATCTCCAAAGGTCTCTTTCATTTCCAGGAGTTCTCTCTTTACAACTTCCTTTATCTTTTTTTTGCTATTTAGAATGGATGTAAGCTCTTTTATTAGTGCTTTCTTTTCTTTGAGCTCTTGTTCTATCTCTCCTCTTTCTAGTTTGGCGAGCTTGTGAAGTCGCATCTCTAAAATAGCGGTTGCTTGAATCTCTGTAAACTTAAACTTTTTAATAAGATTCTTTTTGGCATCTTCCTTGCTCTCTGATTTTTTGATGATTTTTATAACTTCGTCGATATTGGAAAGCGCTTTATCAAGTCCTTCGAGGATATGAGCTCTTTCTTTAGCTCTATCAAGGTCAAACTTTGTCCTTCTTGTTATTACTTCTATTCGATGACTAATATAATACTGAAGCATCTCAACAAGCCCCATTACACGAGGCTGTATTCCATCAACAAGAGATATCATATTTAAGTGGAACACCTCTTGTAGAGAAGAGAAGTTATAAAGACGATTTAAAATCTTTCTTGGGTAAGCACCGCTTTTTAAGTCTAAGGCTATACGCATTCCCTCTCTATCAGACTCATCTCTTATATCTTTAACTCCTTCCAATCTTTTATTTTGCACCATCTTTGCAAACTCCTCCACCATTCTTGCTTTTCGAACACGATAAGGTATTTCCGTGATAATAATCTGTGCTTTTCCTTTCTCTTCAACTATCTCCGCTTTTCCTCGAATTGTGATCGAACCTTTCCCTTTAGAGTAAGCAGCAATAATCTCCTCCTTATTATATATCTCCCCTCCGGTAGGAAAGTCGGGGCCTTTTATGAACTTAAAAAGATCCTCTGTGTCCGCTTTGGGATTATCAATGATATGAACCGTTGCATCGATAACTTCCGAGAGGTTGTGAGGAGGAATATTAGTGGCCATTCCAACAGCAATTCCTAAAGACCCGTTTAAGAGCAACTGAGGAACAGGAGAAGGAAGGACTGTCGGCTCTTTCCTCGTTCCATCATAATTAGAAATATAATTAACCGTATCTTTTTGAATATCTTGTAACATCGCCTCACCCATTTTAGAAAGCCTCGCTTCACTGTATCTCATAGCAGAGGGAGGGTCTCCATCAATTGATCCAAAGTTTCCTTGTCCTTGCACTAGCGGATAACGCATGGAAAAGTCTTGAGCCATTAATACCATAGAGTTATAAACCGCCATATCTCCGTGCGGATGATATCTTGCCAGAGTTGTTCCTACTACACTCGCCGACTTCTTATATCTGGCGTTATGCAGCGAACCATCTTCTTTCATAGTGTAGAGTATTCTTCTGTGTACCGGCTTTAAGCCGTCACGCACATCGGGAAGGGCTCTTCCCACAATTACTGACATTGCATAGTCTATATAAGACTCGCGCATCTCTTGCGAGATGCTCGTTACTTTAACATATCCAATATCATAATTTTCTCTTTCTTTCTTTTTCTCGGTCATTTTTTAGATATTTTTTTAGCTTGCGGAATCAGTGAAACAATACTCATTTCTTCTCCTGAGAAATTTTTCTTTGCCACCGAAAATTTTTCCACTGCGTCTACTTTTTTTTCTCCAACTGCTTTTAAAAACGCAGAGAGATCGTCTAGCTCTATCTTTAACTCTGGAATACTATAGTGCATCGGTATTACTACTCTTGGCTCTATCTGCGCTATTATTTTTGTCGCTCCTTTTGCATCAATAGTATATTTTCCTCCAACAGGAATCATAAGAATATCCACATCTCCTATATCTTCAAGTTGTTTGCTTGTTAGCTCTTCTTGACCAAAATCTCCCATATGACAGATTCTCATATCTTCAACGGTAATAGTATATATCGTGTTTAATCCTCTCTCCTCTCCAAGCTTTTTGTCATGAAAAGACTGAACTCCATAGATAAAGATATCTTTAATTTCATACTCTCCAGGACCATCAATAATAAAGGGGTCTTTCCCAATAGCACTTCTGTTTCCATGATCCTCATGCTCATGGGTTACAAGAAGAACATCTGCCTCTATTTTTGGTAATTTTAATCCAATGCTTTCGCTGAAAGGATCTATCACCAAAGAAGCCCACTGTTTAGACCTTTTTTGAGGCTGCAAGGTAATTTTAAAACACGATTGTCCATACCATACAATATGCATACGTGCTAATTCTATCACCCCTCTTGAAAAAATTCAAGAAATGGTGTAAACTCTGAAATTGTTATGAAACAAGTACTAAAAGAAAAAAACTTACTTGAAATTCCCCGAGTGGGAGATACTGTAGACACAACGATTGTCGGTAAAGGACGTGCTGCCGCTTTTGTTGATTTGGGTCTTTTTGGCACTGGAATAATATACGGAAGAGAGTTCCAGCAATCAAAAGATGAACTGAAGGATCTTGAAGACGGAGACACTATTACAGTAAAGATAATTGCCCTGGAGACAGAAGACGGCTATGTAGAGTGTTCTCGCATTCAAGCACGAAAAGAGCTTGCTTGGGGCACCTTGCAAGAGAAAAAGGATAATAAAGAAACTCTTATTGTAAAAATTGAGGGCGCGAATAAAGGAGGCTTACTTACTAAAGTATCCGGAATTCCTTCTTTTATTCCTTCTTCTCAACTTTCTTCAGAAAATTATCCTCGAGTTGAGGGTGGAGATACGTCAAAAATATTGAAGGAATTACAAAGCCTTGTCGGAAAAGAGCTAGAGGTAAAAATTCTTGACCTCTCAAAAGAAGGAGAAAAACTTATTCTCTCTGAAAGAACAAACGAATCAGAACAAGCAGATGGTTCTCTAAAAGACCACAAAGAAGGAGATGTTGTTGAAGGAGAAGTAACAGGAATTGTTGATTTTGGAGCATTCGTTCGTTTCGGAGAAGGTATCGAGGGACTTATTCATATTTCTGAAATGAACTGGAGCTTGGTAGAGAATCCTCGCGAAATCTTAAAAGAAGGAGAAAAGATAAAAGCAAAAATAATTAAAATTGATAACGGCAAAGTTTTCCTTTCTCTTAAAGCACTAAAATCAGATCCTTGGAAAGAAGTAGAAAAGAACTATAAAAGTGGAGACATTATTGAAGGAACTGTTACAAAATTTATCTCTTTTGGTGCTTTTGTGGAAATCGAATCCGGCATCCAAGGACTTTGTCATATTTCTGAATTTCAAACGCGTGAAAAAATGGAAGAAGCTTTGGAGGTGGGAAAGAGTTATAAGTTTAAAATCTTATCCATTAACGCCAGTGACCACCGCCTTGGATTAAGACTCATCGAAAAATAATTTTATTCAAAAAATAAAGCTCGGATACTAGCCGAGTTTTTCGTTTTATAAATTAAGAGAGGTTCATGTGTCCTTGGCAGGACTCGAACCTGCAGCCTACTCCTTAGGAGGGAGTCGCTCTATCCAGTTGAGCTACAAGGACTACTACTTGGGCGACCGACGGGACTCGAACCCGCATGCTCTCGGACCACAACCGAGTGCTTTACCATTAAGCTACGGCCGCCATTTTTTGTCTCCCCGGCAGGACTCGAACCTGCAACCTACAGCTTAGAAGGCTGTCGCTCTATCCAGTTGAGCTACAGGGAGATTCTCTAAGATAAACTGCATTATAATAAAAAAAGTGCTCTGAGTCAAACTAAAAATATTATACTTTCTTGAAATGATAACGCTTTATGATATCCTATAGTACAAATTTATTTAAATAATTTACATGAAAAAAATAACTAAAACACTAAGCAAAAATGTCGGCGTTTTCTTGTTGTTCTTCCTTGTGATCGTTACTCTTTTTGGGATTATCGCCTCCGACTCTTTTCAAAAGCCCGAAGAGATAAGTCTGCGCCTTCTAGCAGAACAAATTAACGAAGAAAAAATAAAGCACATCACTGTAAGGGGAACCGAGATAGAGATACTCTACAAAGACGAAAGCAAAGCCGTTGCTAAAAAAGAAGAAAGAGCGGAGTTTGTTCCTTCTATGAAAGATTGGGGAGCAGAAGAATCCAAAATACATCTTCTCGATGTAGATTACCAGAGAGAACAGGACTGGTCTCCTTTACTTACTTTACTGATTATATCTCTTCCTATTATTTTTATCTTTTTTATTTTCCGTTCCGTCTTTAAACAAGCTAAAGGAGGAGCGATGCAAGCACTTGATTTTTCAAAAGCAAAAGCAAGACTCGTTGGAGATAAAGACGACGGAAAAGAAAAAATATCCTTTGATGATGTGGCCGGTCTTGAAGAATCAAAAGAAGAATTAAAAGAGATTGTAGAATTTTTAAAAGACCCGAAAAGATTTCTAAAACTTGGAGCTCGTATTCCAAAAGGGGTTCTCCTGACTGGTGCACCAGGGACAGGAAAGACTCTTCTTGCAAGAGCTACTGCAGGCGAGGCAAGTGTTCCTTTTTTTGAAATTTCTGGATCAGAGTTTATTGAGCTTTTTGTGGGAGTGGGAAGTGGAAGGGTAAGAGATCTCTTTAATAACGCAAAAAGCAAACAACCTTGCATTATTTATATAGATGAGCTTGATGCTATTGGAAGAGCAAGGGGAGCTGGACTAGGAGGAGGACACGATGAAAGAGAGCAAACCTTAAATCAAATCTTGTCAGAGATGGATGGTTTTCAGCAAGACACACAAATAGTGGTTCTTGCCAGTACTAACCGTCCAGACGTTCTTGACTCAGCTCTACTTCGTCCTGGCCGCTTTGACAGAAAAATTGTTCTTGACTTACCAGATAAAAAAACAAGAGAAAAGATGCTAAAAATACACTCCAAGAAAATGCCTCTTTCTTCAGGAGTAGATTTCAAAGAGGTGGCAGAGCGTACTCCTGGTTTTTCTGGTGCTGATATTTCCAATCTGACAAACGAGGCTGCTATTTTTGCTGCAAGAAAAAGAAAATCTAAAATTAGTCAAAGTGATTTCTTAGAATCAATAGAAAAAGTACTACTTGGGCCAGAGAGAAAAAATTACACAATAAGCAAAAAAGAAAAGGAGATAACCGCTTATCATGAAGCGGGACACGCTGTTGTTTCTTCTTTCCTTCCAGAAGCAGAGCCTGTAAGAAAAATTTCAATTGTATCAAGGGGACAAGTAGGAGGATATACAATCAAAATTCCTTCCGAGGAAAGTAGGACAAAAAGAAAATCCGAGTTTATCTCCGAAATGGCAGTGCTTATGGGGGGATATTGTGCAGAAAAGCTTGCCTTTAAAGAGATATCCACCGGAGCAGTAAACGACTTAGAAAGAGCCTCTAAATATGCAAGAAAACTGGTTAAGGAGTTTGGTATGTCTGCTCTTGGTCCTGTTCATTACGGAGGAGAAAAAGAACACATCTTTTTAGGAAGAGATATGCCTAGCGAAAAAAACTATTCCGAAGAAACCGCTTCTAAAATAGATAAAGAAGTCTCTTCTTTTATTAGAGAAGCAGAAAAAAAAGCTGATCTTCTTTTAAAGAAGCAAAAGAAATCATTAGACACGGTAGCAAAGCACTTGATGGAAAACGAAACCATAGAAAGAAAAGAGTACGAAAAACTCATCAAAAAAGAAACCAAGTAAGGAGTGGTAAAATTTCAATCTTGTGGTATAATATCACGGAAACAAGCGCGTGTAGCTCAGTCGGTGAGAGCGCAGATCTTATAAGTCTGAGGTCGATGGTTCGAGTCCATCCACGCGCACATGCGGGCGCGTAGCTCAGTCGGCAGAGCGCGTCGTTGACATCGACGAGGTCCCCTGTTCAAGTCAGGGCGCGCCCACACATTATGATAGAAGCAGTTTACAAAGATAAATATGTTCTTGCCGTAAACAAGCCTCCCGGCATGGTGGTTTTCAACGAGCAAAACAGCCCATCCAAAGAAAAAAGCGTAGCCTCTATTCTCTCTTCTTCTTTCCCTGAACTGAAAGAAGTTGACAGAGTGAGGTGTGGAGCAGTGCATAGACTAGACAAAGACACTTCGGGCATCCTTCTTTTTGCAAGAGACAAGGCAACTTTATCTTCGCTACAAAAAGAGCTACTTGAACAAAATGCAAAAAAAAGGTATATTGCCCTTGTCTTTAAACCAGTCAAGAAAAACTGCGGAGAGATAAGAACATTTATGAAGCGATCTCCAAAAGACAGAAGAAAGCAAGGTTCTTATACAGAGGGAGGGGGAAGGGAGGCTGTAACCATTTTCCGAGTACTGAAAACATTTTCTAACTATTCCCTTCTAGAAGTTTTCCCAAGAACAGGGAGAAAACATCAGATAAGATGTCACCTTTCTTACATCGGACACCCTGTTGCGGGAGATAAGTTATATCGCTTTAAAGATCAAACCGACCCAAAAGAACTTGAAAGGCAGTTTTTACACGCAAAATCAATAGAGATTAAAACTCCTCTCGGAAAGAAGAAGCTACACGCAAAATTACCTACAGACTTAAAAAAAATTATTCAAAACTTGAAAAAAAATGTCTACTAAACTGGAAGAATTCAAAAAAAACCAAACAAGAGATGATATCCCTCAGATAGCAACGGGAAACACTGTTCGTGTTACAGAGAAAGTAAACGGAAAAACGCAAGCCTTTGAAGGATTAGTTATCGCCAAAAAACATGGGAACACTGCTAGCGCAACCATTACCGTAAGAAAAATTGTTGATAAAGTTGGAACCGAAAAGATATTTCCAATCCACTCTCCAATAATAGAAAAGATTGAAATTGTGAAAGCAGGAAGAGCAAGAAAAGCTAAAATATATTACATTAAGGATAAATCGAAGAAAATAGCAAGAAAGAAAATAAAGTAGCGCAGATTTAAAATGCCCAGGTGCTGGAATTGGTAGACAGGCATGGTTGAGGGCCATGTGTTCTTATGGACGTGTGGGTTCAAGTCCCACCCTGGGCACCATAGCCCTTTAAAGAAGTCGGACGGTTAGCTCAGTTGGCTAGAGCACCTCGCTTACATCGAGGGGGTCGTAGGTTCGAGTCCTACACCGTCCACACAGTTTTGCCAGCCGCGGTAGCTCAGTGGTAGAGCGAACGACTGAAAATCGTTAGGTCGTGAGTTCAATTCTCACCCGCGGCACAAATTTGCGGGAGTAGCTCAACGGCAGAGCGTTTGCTTGCCATGCAAAAGGTTGCGGGTTCAAATCCCGTCTCCCGCTCATAATCAGTTTTTCCTCAAAATCTCTTGACACTATTTCTTTTCTGTGATAAAGTGTAGTTACCCTTCTTTAAAGAGAGGGGCTTTTTATTTAGTAGAAAAATCATTAAAAACATGAACAAGATCAATAGTTCTTCCGATGACGGAAGTCTGAATATTGCCTTCTTTTCCGTAATGGTTATAGCTTTTCTTCTTCTCTTTAACTTCTCAGAAGGAGAGACGGCAAAAGAAGGCGAAACAGAAAAAAAGTTTGTTATCTCTTCTCTTGATAGAGTTGAAAAAGAGAAAAATGAGGATTACGATCTTCATGACGACAACACTCTTCTTGCCGTATCGTCTCCCACATATCACAAGCCACAAGTAATGGGATCTCCAAAAATAGAAAAAGAAGAGATTGTCTTAGATCGTATGTGGGTAAATGTAACTGCTTACGCTCCTCTTGACGCCAACGCTATGGCAGGAATGTGCTTTTCCGGAAATCCTTCCGTAACTGCTTCTGGAACTTATCCACGGGATGGTATTGTAGCAGCTAACTTTCTTCCTTTTGGAACAAAGATAAGAATACCTTCTCTTTTTGGAGATAAGATCTACACAGTAGAAGATAGAATGAGTCCTACTATTAACGGAACCGTGGATGTCTTTTTCTCTTCAAGGCAAGGAGCGCTTAACTTCGGAAGAAGAGGGGCTTACATAGAAATTCTTAAATAAAAGTTCTTCAATAAACTTTTACTCGGCGCCAAAAAGCGCCGAGTTTTTTAATGTGCCGCGGGTGGGACTCGAACCCACAAGGGAATTTTCCCAACGGATTTTAAGTCCGTCGCGTATACCGATTCCGCCACCGCGGCTTCTTTCTAGAGGCCTGGAGGGGATTTGCACCCCTGTAAACGGTTTTGCAGACCGCTCCCTAAGCTCCTCGGGCACCAGGCCATATTCTTAAGAAAGAGTTCTCTTTTTTCTTTCTTCCTCATAAAAGTGAAAGAAATCTCCTTCTTTTGCCTTCGTCCTTCCCTCAAAAAGCATACCAAACTCTTCCTTCCCTGTAATTTTTTCTATATTTTTTTCCTCCTTTTTGAGGTTTATAACTTTTCCTTCCCCGATTTTTTCTCCCTTTCTCCAAATCTCAACAAGAGATCCTTTTTTCCCTTCTCCTTTAATATTCTCAGCTCCTAGTACTTGCCTATTCTTTTCTTCTCGGAAAATGGCAAGAATCTTTGCTTGTCCTTTTTCAACTCTCACTGTTTCATATCCCAGCAAATCTTCTGCTTCTTTTTTTACTTCATCTATTAGCTCATAAATAACTTCAAAATTCTTCACCTCTATTCCTTCCTTTATCGCCATCTTCTCTGCTGCCTTATCTTTTTTTACACGGAAAGAAAATATTTTAGAGTCGGTTGTTTTGGCGAGTTCAATATCAGATTCACTAACACTTCCAATGCCGGAACTAACTACTCTTACTCTAACCTCCTCTTGTGGTATTTTTTCTAGAGAGCTTAAAATAGCTTCTGCAAGACCAATAACATCTGCTTTTATAATAACATTTAAGTTCTTTTTTTCTCCTTCACACTCCACAAACCCTTTCTCTTTTCTCTTTTGAGAGGCAAATTTCTTTGCTTCTTCGATGCTGTTACACGTAAAAAATTCATCCCCAACACAAGGGTTTCCTTTAATCCCTGCTACTAAGACAGGAGCAGATAGTCCCGCCTCCTCTTTTTCTTCTCCAAGGATCCCTTCTATTGTTTTTAATTTTCCAAAAGAAGATTCCGTCGCTATTATATCTCCCTTTCTAAGAACTCCATTTTTAACAATCAAAGAAACAATAGTTCCTCTTTTCGAGTCAAGATGACTTTCAATTATCACCCCCTCAGCAGGTGCTTCAGGGTTTCCTTTCATCTCTTCCATCTCAGCAATCAAAAGAATAACCTCTAAAAGATCTTCAATCCCTTCTTTTTTAAGAGCAGAAACACTCACCGAAGGAATTTTCCCTCCATAAGATTCTAAAAAGATGCCCTCTTTAGAAAGATCTTGCTTTACTTTTTCTGGCTGAGATCCTTGCTTATCCATTTTGTTTATTGCAACTAAGAAAGGTATTCCTGAGTCTTTTAAGTGAGAGATTGCTTCTTTGGTTTGTTCTCTTACTCCTTCATCAGCGGCTACAACTAGAACTCCAATATCAGCAACCTCCGTTCCTCTTGATCTCATTGCAGAAAAAGCCTCATGTCCGGGAGTATCAATAAAAGTAATCATTTTTCCTTCATGATCAACAGCATATGCTCCTATATGTTGTGTAATTCCTCCCGCCTCATTTTGTGTAATCTTAAGATCTTTTATCGCCTCTAAAAGGGAACTCTTGCCATGATCAACGTGACCCAAAATCACTACAACTGGAGGTCTTGTTATTAAGTTTTTCTTTTTTTTATTCATCTTTATTTAATTTTCCTATCACTTTTTCCTCTTCTACAGAAAGAGAATACTCTGAAACGCCCCCTCTGATCGGCTTTGCGTAAACCCTATTGCCTTCGCTGGAATAAAGACTAGTAATAACTGCTCCGTTTCCGCTATTGTCCAGAAGTGCCATTGAAAAGCTTTGATTTCCTCCCGAATCAGAGAAGGGATTAAACCTCACCACTTCTATTTTTTGCAGAAAGCTTTCTTGTTTTTGGTAAATCTTTTCGATCTCTTTTTTTAACTCTCTGTTTTCTTCTTCTAGTGTGTTGATTCTGTCAACAAGGCTACTTATGTCCTTTGGCACTTCTTTCTCTTTCTTTTTAAATTTAAACATAAATTACAGTAATTATTAAAATAAGCGGAGGGGGTGGGATTCGAACCCACGTGCCCTTTAAGAGCCATTCGCTTTCGAGGCGATGCCGTTATAACCACTTCGGTACCCCTCCATAACTGGGGGTCTCCTATTAGGGTGGACCCGATCGGACTTGAACCGATGACCTTTTGCGTGCCACGCAAACGCTCTAGCCAACTGAGCTACGGGCCCTTTCAAAAAATTTATCACTTATTATACCACTCTTATCACTTACTATCAACTCTCTCTCTAAGTCAGAGATAACTTCAAAAAACAATCTTATCGCTTCTTTCGGCAGATTTTTTTTTACTTTATTTCCCCATTCTATCGCAATAAGGTTTTCTTTTTTCTCCATTATTTCATTTATTCCCAGAGAAAGAAGATCTTTCTCTTCTACTCTGTAAGCATCAAAATGATAAAAGAACTTTTGTCCCTCTGTCTTATATTTTTTAAATATTAAAAACGTAGGGCTCGTAATTTCTTCTTCTACATTAAGTCCTTTCGCAAATCCCTGTAAAAAAGTAGTTTTCCCGCTTCCTAAATCACCCTCCAAAGATAGTACTACCGCCATCTCTCTTTTTGCTAGATCCTGAGCAAGATAACTACCGATTTTTCTCATTTTTAATGGAGAAGAAATCTTGATTTTCATAAATTAAAATTGACTAATAAAGAGTTTTAAGCTAAATTTACGCACAGATAATAATACCTTTTATGCTTAAAAATTCCAAGGGCGTATCGGGAGAAATAAGGATTACTGAGTCTATCTCAGAAAAACTTAGAAGAGATGTACGTAACCTCCCTAGCCTTCAAGAGAAAATAAGAAGCTTTGAAAAAGAGAATATCTCTGAATTTCTTGAGCTTGTTCTTATGGGTTCTGTCATAATTGAGTCATCCGACATCCATATTGAACCTGAAGAAGAGAACGTGAGATTGAGAATGAGAATAGACGGCGTCTTGCATGACGTTGCCGATATAGACAGAGAACTTTGTAATAAAATTACTTCACGTATTAAGCTTCTTTCTCGTGTAAAAATTAATATTGAAGACCGCCCTCAAGACGGAAGATTTACGATATGGATCCCTAAAGAAGATCTCTCTATTGAGATTAGAATGTCTACCCTCCCTTCCGAGTATGGAGAAACAATTGTAATGCGACTTCTTGACCCTCGGAAATTAATAACTCTTGATGGTCTTGGTCTTAGAGAAGATCTTTTTGAGCTCTTCAAGAACGAAATAACAAAGCCCAATGGAATGATTATTGTTACTGGTCCCACCGGTTCTGGTAAAACAACCACGCTTTACGCCTTCCTAAAAACTATTAATGATCCAGAAATAAAAATTGTAACTATCGAAGACCCTGTCGAATACCATTTAGACGGAATATCACAAACAAGAGCTGATTCAAGCAAAGGGTATGACTTTGCCAGTGGTCTGCGAACCATCGTAAGACAGGATCCTGATGTAATTTTAGTAGGAGAGATAAGAGACCTTGAAACTGCTCAAATCAGCATGCAAGCTGCTCTTACTGGTCATCTTGTTTTTTCCACCCTTCACACTAACGACGCTGCTGGAGCAATAGCGAGACTGCAAGCTATTGGAGAAAATCCTATAAACATTGCTCCCTCTATTAATCTGGCGATTGCACAAAGGTTAGTACGAAAAATTTGTAAATCTTGTGCTCGCTTTGTAGAAGCAGAAGAAGAAACTTTAAAAAAATTAAAAGAAGAGCTGGAAGGAGTAAGTGAAAATGTCGTTTCCTTCCCGGAGATCATAAAGCTTGCTCAAAAGAAAGGTTGCCGCGAATGCAGCTATACCGGATACAGAGGAAGGGCTGGAATTTTTGAGGCCTTAGTTGTTGATGAAGAGATGGAAGAGCTTATTCTTTCGTCTCCTTCTACTTCAAAAATAAGAAACAAGGCTATCGAAAAGGGAATGCTTACTATGCGACAAGACGGCATGATAAAGGTATTAAATGGAGAAACAACTATAGAAGAAGTAGATAGGGTTACTTAGATATGCCACAAAATAAGAAAATTATACCTATACCGACAGAAGAAGATCGTACTCTTGATCTTGCTCTTCGCCCACAAACTTTCCAGGATTACCTTGGTCAAGATCGCATTAAAAAAAACATTCGCATCATTACAGAAGCAGCAAAGAAGAGAAAAGACCCCTGCATTGAACATATCCTTTTCTACGGGGGACCAGGGCTTGGAAAAACTACTCTCTCTTACTTAGTAGCAAAAAAAATGGGTACTGGTGTTCGTACCATCGCTGGTCCTTCTATTAAAAAATCAGGTGATTTAGCAGCTATCCTCACCAATTTGCGTGAAGGAGATATTCTTTTCATTGATGAGATACATCGCACAAATAAAACTTGTGAAGAGATGATATACCCTGTAATGGAAGAGTTTAAACTAAACCTTATTATCGGCAAGGGCCCTATGGCAAGAACAATGGATTTAAAGATACCAAGATTTACTTTAATTGGAGCAACTACAAGACTTGCTCTTCTATCTTCACCTTTAAGAAGTCGTTTCGGAGCTATCTTTCGCCTTGATAATTACAACTTAAAAGAAATCGGTTCCATTATTAAAAGATCAGCATCTCTTTTAGAGGTAGAGATAGAGGAAGAAGCGATAAAGACAATAGCATCGCGATCAAGATTTAATCCACGAGTAGCAAGCAGACTTTTAAAGAGAGTTCGTGACTTTTCAGAAGTAGAGGGAAAGGGAGTTGTTACTGGAAAAGAAGCTATTAAGGCTCTTTCTTTTTTAGATATTGATGAGATGGGATTAGAATCTGGTGACAGAAAAATATTGCAAGTTCTTTTTGAAAATTTTGGAGGTGGTCCCGCGGGACTTCAATCACTCTCTATCTCTACTGGAGAGGAAGAAGAAACCATTATTGATATTTATGAGCCTTATCTTATGCAGTTGGGATTTATAAAAAGAACTCCACGCGGAAGAGTAGTTACTCAAAAAGCAAAAGAATATTTAAAGAAAAATAAGAAGATATGATTTTTTTGTTGTGTCTTTTTCTAGCTTTATCTCCTTTAATTGTTGATGCGTTGTTAATAACAGAAGTACAAATAGAAGGAGAAAGAAGCGATGACTGTTATATATTAATTTACAACCCCTCCTTAAAAGAAAAAAATCTTGAAGGATACAGAATAAGGAAAAGAACTTCTACGGGAAGTGAAAGTTCTGTTCGGGTAATCCCTTCTGGAATAACTATTAAAGAGGGTGATTATCTTCTTTGGGCAAGTTCAAGAAACAAAAATTTTCCAGAAAAAATAGATGCAGATATACAGTCCACCCAGTACCTTTCTCGTAATAACAGTATTGCTGTTTTCGATAATGAGGGAAATATTTTAGACTCCTTGGGTTGGGGAGATGGAGATAATCAATATAAAGAAAATTATATTTTCCCCTTTAATCCGGAAAAAGGACAAGTAATAAGAAGAAAGAAAATTGACGGAGAATATAAAAACACACAAAACAATGCTGATGACTTTTTCCTATATCCTCCACCGGAATCACCTTTAAAAATACAAAAAACTTATACAGAGCCAAGAAAAGAAGAAAAAGGAAATCCTTATCTTATTGCCTTTTTCTCTTCAGCTTTTTTGGGTTTTCTAATTTTATTTTTAAAAAAATGGCAGGACACAGTCACTTCAAAAACATAAAAAGAAAAAAGGAAGCAGAAGACAAAAAAAGAGCCGTGCTTTTTTCAAAAATGGCACGTCTCCTGATCTCTGCTGTACGAGAAAAAGGGGATGATCCCCAATCTAATCCTGCTCTCCGTATGGCTATTTTAAGGGCAAAAGAAGCCGATATGCCTAAAGAAAATATTAACCGCGCAATAAAAAGGGGTATGGGTGTTGGAGAAGAAGGAAAGCTTGAGCCTTTTCTTTTTGAGGCTTACGGACCAGATCAATCAGCTTTTCTTATTCAAGGATCAACTGATAATAGAAATCGTGACTTAAACGAAATAAAAGAAATATTGAAAAAACATGGAGGAAAACTTGTTAAGCCAGGTGCTGTAAAGTGGCTCTTCCAGCCTCAGGGAATTATTGAAACAGAAAAAAATGAAGAAATGCTAACGAAAGCAATAGAACATAACGTAGAAGATGTTGAAGAAAAAAACCACTCCTTTTTTCTTTACGTTTCCCCTCAAGCAACAGAAAACTTAAAAAATGTTTTGGGAGAAAAAATATCTTCATTCACTTTAGGTTGGAGAGCAAACGATATCATCGGCCCTGCAAGTAAAAGTGATAAAAAGCTTTTTGACGACTTAGATAGTTTATCATCAGTTGAGGGAGTTTATTTAAATACAAAAATATGATCGGTATCGGAATAGATCCAGGTATCGCCACTACCGGATACGGCATAGTAGAGTGCAAAGGAAATGCTTTTTCCTGCCTTGGTTATGGAGTTATTAAAACAGACAAAAACATCGCTATGCCTAAAAGATTAAGTATTTTAGGTGAAGAGCTTTCTTTTATTATTAAAAAATATAATCCTACTATTCTCGGAATAGAAAAAGTATATTTTTTTAAAAACCTTAAAACCATTATCCCCGTTAGCCAAGCAAAAGGTGTAATTATGATGACTGCCGAAAGAGAGGGGGTTCCTGTTCAAGAGTTTACCCCACCAGAAATAAAAAGTTCTATCGCTGGTTATGGGCAAGCAGATAAAGAACAAGTGCAAAAAATGATTCAACTTCTTTTAAATTTAAAAGAAAAGCCGCAACCAGATGATGCGGCAGATGCTCTGGGAGCAGCTATCTGTGGAATAAATAAATCTATATCACTTTTTTAAATTTTCTCTTACCTATTTTTATTATCATTCCTTCAGTAACTTCTACTACCTGATGAGGATCTTCTATAATATCTTCATTTATTTTAACTCCTCTCTGATTTACAAGCCTCTTCCCTTCTGCTCTAGAAGAGATCATTCCTGAAAAAGATAGCAGATCAAGCACGCTCATCTTCTCCTTCTTTATTTCAACTTCTTCTATCTCCTCCGGATTCTCTTTTTTGCAAAAAACACGCTCAAAATGTTCTGCTGCTTCCTCTGCTTCCTCTTCACCGTGATAAAGTTTGACTATACGAAAGGCAAGATCCGCCTTTGCATCTCTTGGATTAATTTTTCCTTTAGAAATTCTATTTCTTATTTCTTCTAATTCCTTATAATCAACAAATGCACAAAGCTCGAAATAGTCTATTATTAAATCATCCTGTATTGACATTACCTTCCCGTACATCTCTTTTGCTTTTTCGTTTATATTCACCACATTCCCCCAACTAGTTGACATCTCTCTTCCGTCAAGACCATAAAGCATTTTTGATGTAATAATATATTGTGGTTTTTGTTTATAGAATCTTTGAATTTTTCTCCCAGCTTTCAGGTTAAAAAGCTGATCAAATCCACCAATCTCTACATCTGCCTTCACCGCCACAGAATCATAGCCTTGCAAAAGGGGATAAAGAAGTTCATGAAGGCCAATTGGTTTTTCTTGATCCCATCTTTCTTTAAAATTACGTCGCTGAATCATCTGCTGAGAAGTAAACTCCATTGCAAGAGGAATAAGTTTTTTTAAGTCAAAATCATTAAACCACTCGCTATTATACCTAATCTCGATTTTATCCATGTCTAGAATTTTACTAATCTGTTCCTTATAGTCCTTCATATTATCTGCTATTTCATCGTCTGTGAGATTTTTTCTCATCTCCTGTTTATCAGAAGCATCTCCAATTTTAGCTGTAAAATCTCCAATAATAAAAACTACCTGGTGACCTAGGTCTTGGAATGCCTTTAATCTCCAAAACTGAGAAGCTCCTCCTAAATGGATATTTGTTCCAGTGGGATCAAGTCCAAATTTTACTCTTAACTTTTCCCCTTCCCGAAGTTTTTTCTCAATCTCTTCTTTCCCGACAATATCCTCTGCTCCTCTTTCTAGTATGTTTTTTATTTTTTCTTCCATGCTTTTCATTATAACAAAAATATTATTATTTGAAAAATTAGATAATTAAGATAAAATAGAGAAGATGAAAATGAAAAGAAAAAAAATACTTATTAATTTGCTTTACGGCTTTATCGCGGTTATTCTTTCCGTTGTTCTTTTTGCTTCCCTCGTCTTTATCTATTTTGCGCGAGATCTTCCACGTCCAGAACGTTTTATGGATAGTCCCACAGCAGAACCTACTCACATCTACGATAGAAGTGGAAATCATCTCCTTTACACCATTCACGGAGAAGAAAGAAGAGATGTAATAGAAATATCAGATATTCCTCCTCACTTTATAGATGCTATTCTCACCGCAGAAGACTCTAATTTCTATAATCACTATGGAGTAGATTTTCAAGGAATAGTTCGTTCAGCAATAGCTAATTTCCAAAGAGGAAGGACTGTAGCAGGGGGCTCAACTATCTCTCAACAATTTGTCCGCTCTGCCTTCCTCAGCGCAGAAAGAACTTATATGAGAAAAATAAGAGAGATTATTCTTACATTAGAGCTAGAAAGAAGATATTCGAAAGATCAAATTCTTGAATTTTATTTAAATCAAATTCCTTTTGGTCATAACGCTTATGGAATTGAGGCAGCAGCACAAACCTACTTCAATAAACCTGCAAAAGAATTAAGTCTTAACGAGTCTGCTGTCTTAGTAACTCTTGTTCCCTCTCCAAGTTACCTTTCTCCTTTTGGAGAAAACGTAGAGACTTTAATTCTTAGGAAAGATCATCTCTTAAATAGAATGTACCAAAACGATTTAATAACAGAGGAGGAGTTAGAAGAAGCGAAAGAAGAAGATTTAGAGTTTTCATCTTTCTCGATTTATCTTCGAGCTCCACACTTTGTAATGGAAGTTAAAAGTCAATTAGAGAAAAAATATGGAGAAGAGTTTTTAAAAGAGAATGGTCTTCAAGTTTATACTACTATTGACTTTGAAATGCAGCAAAAAGCAGAAAAGATTATAAAAGAAAAAGCTGTTAATAACTATCAACACAACGCTTATAACTCTGCTTTAGTTGCTATTGAGCCTAATACAGGAGAAATTCTTGCTATGGTAGGATCAGTAGATTATTCAAGTGAACCCTTTCCAGAAGGTTGTATTCCTGGATCTACTTGTAAATTTGATCCTTATTCAAATGTAGCAATGAGAGAAAGGCAACCTGGTTCCTCTTTTAAACCTTTCGTTTATGCAACAGCTTTCCAGAATGGTTACAGTGGAGATACTATTGTAATAGATGAAAGAACAAATTTTGGAACAGTAAGTAACCCTTATATACCAAGAAATTACGACGGCCAGTTCAGAGGAGAGGTAACTCTTAGACAGTCCCTTGCACAATCTCTAAATATACCTTCTGTTAAAGCACTAAGAGACTTAGCTGGTTTAGAAAGAAGCGTAGAAAACGCAAGGCTTTTTGGAATTGAACTTCCTCGTGATGCCAGTTTTTATGGCCTTCCTCTTGTTTTAGGAGGAGGAGATGTAAAGCTACTTGAAATAACTTCTGCTTATGGAGTTTTTGCTTCTGGTGGATACAGAAATTCTCCTATCTTTATTAAAAAGATAACTGATAAGCACGGTAATATTATAGAAAAAAACGAACCAACATTAAGAAGAGTTCTTTCTTCTTCTATAGCAGAAGAAATAACTGACATCCTTTCTGATAATTCAGCAAGAGCCCCTGTTTTTGGTCAAAATTCTTTACTTCATTTCCCAGACCACGACATCGCAGTAAAAACAGGTAGTACACAAAACTTCCGAGATGGATGGACAATCGGATATAACTCTTCTTTAGTGGTAGGAGTGTGGACGGGTAATAATAATAATGCATCAATGATAAACGCGCCTGGAATAGTTGTTACCGCACCTATTTGGAGAGAATTTTTTGAAAGTTTTCTTTAACTTTTAATCGGCATAACCACATAAAGAAAATCACTTTTTCCAACTGGTTTTAAAACGCCAGGACTAGAATCTCCACTAATTTCAAAAACTACTTCTGAGCTTTTGATATTTACAAGTCCATCTAAAAGGAAACGATTATTAAAAGAAACATTTACCTTATCACCTTCAGCTCTTCCTTTTATTTTAGCTTTATAATCCCCAAGATCAGTAGCTTGGCTCTTAATAACTATCTCTTCTTTTTCAGTATTAATATCTAAATTAACTTCATTTACCCTTCCACTAAAAATACTCGCTGCTTTTATCTTATTTAGAAATTCTTCTCTATCTAATATAATTTGCGATTTAAAACTAGGAGGAATAATACTCTTATAGTCAGGATACTCTCCCTCAATTAATTTAGAGGTAAGCTCGATATAAGGGTGCTCTGCTTCCTTCATATTTGCTCTAAATAAAATTTGATTATCACCAAAAATAATCTCCATCTCCTCATCTAAATCTTTAAATATATTAACAACTTCTCGTGCTGTTTTTTGAGGAATAATAAAAGAAAGATTACTGCTTTTATTTTTAATATTGATCTGTTTTTCCGCTAATCTATAACTATCAGTTGCAACTATTTTTACTCCCTCTTTTGTAAAACATAGTAATATCCCTGATATCTCTGGTTTTACTTTAGATAAAGAAGGAATATCAATTATTTGAGATAAACCTTCACAAAAACTCTTACTACTTAAATTTATAGAATTTTTTTCCTCTATTTTAGGAATAATAGGAAATTCTTTCGTATTAACACCATTAATTTGGATTTTATAATCCTCACACTGAACAGATAAAGTCTCTTTTTTTAAAATTAAATCAACTTTTTCATTTGGAAGTAAATTTACAAAACTTGATAAAACATTAAAAGGAACAGTTATCTCTCCATCCTTTTCCACTTTTGCAAGCGTCCACCAATTTATACCAATTTCTAAATCTGTAGATAAAAGTGAAAGAAAATTATTTTCTCCTTTTATTAAAATATTTTTCAAAATAGGGAGAGTAGTAGATTTAAGAGATGCTCTACTTATAATATTTAACCCTTCCTTTAATTTACTCTGTAATACTTTAATATTCATACTTTTAAATTTATTGTTATTATTAAAGATGTTATTAATTTAGTTTTTAAACTTAAATAAGGTGGGGAAAATAATTGAAGAAAAGTGGTAAAAAAGGAAAAAAGAAAAGGGGATAAATAAGGAGAAAAAAAGAAGTTTTAATTATATTCATCTTTTTTACATCTTTTCCACAACTTTTACATAGAAGATATTGTTTGTTTAATATATGATATCTCCTCTCTTAAATCTTCATTTATTTTTAAATCCTTATTTATTTTATTAAAAGAATATATTATTGTTGTATGATCTTTTCCTCCTATTTTTTTACCAATATAAGGAAAGGAATAATTTAATTCATTTCTTAATAAATAAATTATAATTTGTCTTGGTTTTACAATTTCTCTTTTTCTAGAAGAGCTTTTTATCTCCTTTTCATTAATTTCATAATAATCTGATACAACTTTAAATATATTTTGTGAAGAAAAAGAGGTTGTTGAAGATTGAATTATATTTTTTAAAACAATCTTTATTCTGTCCATATTAATATCTTCTTTATGAACTTTTTGATGAATTATTAATTTATTTAAAACTCCCTCTAATTCTCTGATATTTTTTTGAATATTTTCTACTATATAAGAACAGACATCATCAGAAAGATTAAATTCTTTTTCGATAGCCTTCTTCTTAAGAATAGCGGCTCTAGTTTCAAGATCAGGATAATCTATATCAGTAATCATCCCTCCTTCAAATCGAGATCTTAATCTATCAGTAAGAGCATTAATTGATTTTGGAGGTCTGTCTGAAGAAAGAATAATTTGTTTATTTTTCTCATATAATTCATTAAAAATATGAAAAAACTCTTCTTGTGTTTTTTCTTTTCCTGAAAGGAATTGAATGTCATCAATAATAATAATATCAATATCTTTATATTGATTTTTAAACTCCTCCATCTTTCCATTTCTTATAGAAGAAACTACTTCAGAGATAAACTTTTGTGCTTGAATATATAAAATATTTTTATTCTTAATTTTATTTTTTATCTCGTTTCCTACTGCTTGTAAAAGATGTGTTTTTCCAAGCCCTGTTTTCCCATAAATAAAAAGGGGATTATAAATTGTTCCGGGACTCTCTGAAACAGCAAAACTAGCAGCATGTGCGAGTTCATTAAAAGGACCAACTACAAAATTTTCAAATGTATATTTAGGATTTAGACCTGTAGATGAGTCTACTGAAAACTCTTGAAATTGCATTTGATTAATCGGTCCAATCTTTTCCTCTCTCTCTACTTCTTTTTTGCTAGGGGTTTTAATAATATAATTAATTTCTTTTATATTATTATTTAGCTCTTTTATTGTTTTAAGTATTATTTTGTTATATTTATTTTCTAGCCACTCTTTTACAAAAGAATTAGGAACAGCAATAATTATTTTAGGATCCTCAAGGGAATAAATTTGAGTGCCCTTAAACCATGTATTAAAATTTGCTTCAGAGGTATTTAATTGAACTTGAGCTAAGACTGATTGCCAAAGTTTTTCTTTCTCTGTAATCATTTTTAATTATATTAAAATTAACTAGGTGGATTATAGCATAATTAAAATGGTGGGGAAAACTCCATTTATCTGTTAATATCTTAATAACATGTGGAAAAAGTGGGGATAACTAATTTAGTTTTATAAATTGACATTTAAATTAATTTGAAGTAGAATAACAAGGTAAATTTTACGAAACTATGTCATTTTTTACTAATCCAAAAAATAGAAAAAGGAAAAGAGCGCATGGATTTTTTGCAAGAATTAAAAACAAAGCAGGAAGATCTGTTTTAAAGCGCAGAATAAGGAAGAAAAGAAGCAGGCTTACTGTCTAATTAATGCTTTCTTTTAAATATAGAATTAAAAAAAGGAAGGAGTTTGATGATATTTTTCGAAACGGAAAGAAGTTTGAAAATCAGACTTACTTAATAAAAGTAAAAGAAAATAATTTAGATTTCTCCCGTTTCGCTTTTGTTGTTCCAGTAAAAATATATAGAAAAGCAGTAGTAAGGAATACCTTAAAAAGAAAGAAAAGAGAAGCAGTAAGAAGTGTTTTTAAACAAATTGAAAAAGGGTTTGATGTTATTGTTATCAGTAAGAAAGACTTAGATAAAAGAAGTTATAAAGAGATCAAGGAAGGAGTAGTGGATATATTACAAAAAGCGAAGGTGATTAAGAGTTAAAACAATGAGCTTTATAGCCGATTTTTTTTACATAACAATATACCAGCCTCTCTTTAATTTGCTAATTTTTTTCTATAACGTAGTTCCTTTTGCTGACCTAGGAATTGCCGTTGTTCTAGTCACAGTTCTTATTAAGAGTATTCTTTACCCCTTAGGACTGAAGGCTACAAGATCTCAAAAAGAAATACAAAAGATTCAACCTGAGATAAAGAAGTTACAAGAGAAATATAAGGATGACAAAGAAACTCAGGCAAGAAAGATAATGGAGGCTTATAAAAAAGCCAAAGTTAACCCTTTCTCTGGCCTTTTTCCTCTTTTTATTCAACTACCCATACTTATTTCCTTGTTTCAGATTTTTCGAAGAGGATTGGAAACAGGAGAGATGACTCATCTTTACAACTTTATTCCCTCTCCAGAGAGCGTAGACACTACATTCCTTGGAATTATAGACCTGTCAACAGCAAATGTTATTCTCGCTGTTTTAGCGGGAGGAGGACAGTATTTGCAAATGAAAATGACGATGGAGAATAAAGGAAAAGAAGATAGTAAGGATATGGCAAAAATGATGCAATCACACATGATGATTTTCTTACCAGGGTTTACTTTTATAATACTTCTTAATCTTCCCTCTGCAGTTGGACTTTATTGGATAATAACAATTATTTTTTCTATATCACAACATTATATGGTGAAAAAAAGTGAAGAAGTATGAAGACAAAGCAAGAAATCAAAGATATTATAATTAAATTTTTCTATTTAATTGATTCAGACATTAAGGTGGAGTTTTTTTCTAATGACGATAAAAATCTTAATGTTTATGCAAGGATAAAAAGCCCTCAAGCTTTTATAGGAGAGAGGGGTCAATCCTTGGTTGAGATTGAAAGGCTTTTAAAGATCATAGCAAGAAAAAACAGCTCTGAACCACTATTTATTAATCTAGATATTAATGATTATAAGAAAAGGAAAGGAGAACAACTAGAAGAAATTGCAAATAAAACCGCTGATGAGGTTTCTCTTACTGGAGTAGGAAAAAAATTTCCTTCCTTATCTGCTTACGAGAGAAGAATTATTCATTTAACCCTTGCGAAAAGAGAAGATATAATAACAGAGAGTGTAGACGAAGGTTCTCAAAGGAGAGTAGTTATAAAAAAGAAAAATTAGAGTCCTGCTTCTTTTCTCTTTTTATCCTTTATTTTCTTTATCTCTTCAGGTGAAGAGGTAATAATTTGGTCTTCTGCAGGAGAGGCAGTAATCTCAATAGCAACTCTCTTTTGACCAGCAAAAAAGATACCCTCTCCCACTTGTCCTTCTAAAAGGATAAATTTTTCTTGATCTGTAAGGCTAAATGTTTCTTGAATTTTATCAATAACAGCAGAGGACTGTTTAAGTAGTACCTTTAGAGCAGAGTTGGTAACGATGGGTTGACCGTATTCGGAACGCATAAAATCAGCAACATCTTGAGTAATAGTAGTAACTCCTAACCAGTATTTTCTTGATCTTTTGACTAAGCCAAAAAGGAATGATGCTCCATCTTCGCTCTGCATCATCCACCAAGCCTCATCAATTACGAGAACTCGTTTTTTCATAGAGGTGGTTACTGTTTTCCAGATATAGCGCATAATAATAAACATTGCCATCGGACGGAGCTCTTCTTCAAGGTCTCTTATCCCAAAAACAGTTAGATTTCCTTCAAGTTTGACGTTAGAGTGTTGGTTAAAAAACTTAGAATAAGTTCCTTTTGAAAATCTTCTAAGACGCAGCATCAGAGATCTTGTTCCTTCCATTGATTCTAATATTTGTTCTAAATCTGAAAAAAGAGGTACTTTTTCTTCCCATGTACTCGGATCACTGTCTGCTGTGATGTCTTTTGCTGCATAAGTCTCATAAATAGCTTGATCAATAACAGCATCTTCTTCTGGAGTTAATCCTCCCAACATCATTCTTAAAAGTCCAACCAAATTAATGGTATTTGTCCTTAAAACTTCCTCTGCTGTTTCGTCTTCTTTTGGAACTGGTATATCAAAAGGGTTAATATGATTATCTGAACCTAGGGAAATATCGTAAAAAGAGCCTCCGACTGCTTCGGCTAATGTTTTGTATTCGTTTTCCGGATCAATAACAATAGCTTCCGAGCCTACCATAATAGACCTTAGAAGTGCTAATTTTACGAGATAAGATTTTCCTACTCCCGAAGTTCCAAAAACTATTTGATTTGGATTTTCCAATTCAAAACGATCAAACAAAACAAGAGAGTTATTGTGCTTGTTGATTCCGTATAAAATTCCGTCGTTAGAGGTAAGTTCGGAAGAAATAAAGGGGAAGATACTGGAAAGGGGTTCTGTATTCATCGGGCTGTGGGTTTGAAGTATATCTCTTCCGTAAGGAGAGGTGCTAATAAAGCCGTCCTTTTGCTGAAAGAGAGCAGACTTAAGGTAAACTACCTTTGCTTCCAATATAGACCTTAAAACGGTTTCTATGTCCTCTAACTCCTTATCATTATCTCCGTAAATAGTAATATAAAAGCCAAACTGGAACATTCTTTCTTGTGCAGATTGAAGTCTGTCTCGTAGATCTTCCATGTCTTGATGAGCTGTTTCCAAAGCAGGATCGCGAACAATTCCTTTACTTTCATTTTCCATTATCTCTGCTTGAACCTCAGTAAGTTTTTTTCTTAGTTTTTTTAAAATAAGAGTTGTGTCTACAGAATGAATAAAAAAAGATATATCCATCTGTGCTCCTAAGTTAATTACTGAGATAAGCCAACCGCTTGTAAGGTAATGAGGGTAAGAGAAAACAAAGAAAGAGCGACAACTTTTCTCACCTATTTTTATCATTCCTTGTTTCTCTTCTATAAAAGAAGGAGCGATAATGTCTTTTATCTCAAAAAAGTCATCATCTTCCTCTGGCTTGGAAGAAGTTTTTTTACCAGGAAGATTTAAGCCAAGAATTTCTTTAAAATTTTTTATAAAATGTGACATTTTACATAATAAGTTCATCAGGTATTTCTGGGAAATATCCCTTTTCTGCTTGTTTTGGATGATGCATACTCCAAAGTAATTCTATAATTTCAGAAGAAGTTAATGGAGCGGAGTGGAGACCACACCTACGAAGACCCAAAGCGGCAAACTCCATTCTTTGATATAGCTGATCTCTTGCCCTTTCAAAAATCTCATCAGTAAGGGTTCCTTTTCTAGCAGCCATAACATCACGTGTTGATGTTTTAGTCTCTCCAACACCATAAGGAATGATTACAAAAAAGTTTTTACTATAAACATCTTCCTTTCTTACAAAGTCTTCCAAGAACTTTATATAACCCGCTATTTGAAACTGTAAAAGCTCATTAGTGTGTTCTTTTTCTATTTTCTTGATTTTATCAATATATCCCCTAATATTTGTTCTTCTAGACTGAATAACTATCTGTAAGTAGAAATCCAAGGAATTCAAGAAGGATTGAAAATGATAAATAGTTGCTTTTTGCTCTTCTTCAGATTTTAAAACAAAATTTATTGACGAAACCATCAAAATTCCTCGTAGCTGGTTGTTTTTGAGGACGAGAACACCTTCTCTAATCTGCTTAATTTCAAGTAATTCTTGAGTGCTTAAGGGCATATTTAAAGTGAATCAATTTTTGAGCTGATTCTATTTATTTGACTTTCTTTTCTTGGCTTGTTTTCCTCTTCTTTCTCTATTTTTTCTTTTACTACCGTGGCTTTTCTTTCTGTAGATATATTAATAGTTTTCTCCTTTTTCTTCCAGATATACTCTCGCGGAGCAAGGGAGAAAGAAATGTAATTTTTGATGTATTGGGATAAGGGCATCTGATTGATTTTTAAAAAAGACAAAGCGAAGCCGCCGGAAGCAACGATAGTAGAGAGAAAAAAGAAGAGGAACATGCTTTTTTCTCTAAGTAAAAGGTAAAGAATAAAGATAATAAAAGAGGCCCCTCCAATAGGAAGAATTTGCTGAAAAGTAGCGGGCCCCACTACTTTTGCTTCATGCTCAATATTTCTTGGAACTTTGAATCTCATGTAAATATTTTAGCACAAAGAGAAGGCAAGTAAAGAGAGTACTTGACAAAAGCAAGATTTAATGATAAAAAAAATAAAGGCAGAAAATGTACACTTAACAACTTAAAAATGGAGGTGTAGAGATGATTATATGGACTGTCTTGATTCTTCTTTTTCTTGGAAGTATTGTTTCTTTTATTTATTTTTTTCTAAGACACTCCTTTGGAAGTGTTAAAGAAGGAACGGCTCGGGCAATAATGTCCTTTGGTCAGTTTCATTCCTTTAAAATGGTCTGGAGAGATCATTTTATGGATGAAAATTTTACTGTGCTACGAGAAGGGCACGACGAAGCAGTAGGAGCAGTAAGGAAGAAAATTACTGGAAGGATTTTTGGTGGTCTCTTTTATTTTGGACTCTTTCCCTTCAAAAAAACTTATACTTATTCTATCTCATGGAGTGACAAACATGGGCGTAAAGAAGGTATAAAAGGAGCAAAGGAAGAGTTCAATGAAGTAAAGCTCAAGCCTGAGGTTTACTCTTCGGAAATAGAGAACGCTGAAACGAAAAGGCCAGAGAGGTTTCAAGTTAGGGTAAAATATTTAGTTACTTTAAAAATTGAAAATCCTTATCTTTTCCTCTTTGTCTCTCCGGAGAACTCACTAGAGGAAGCGTTGTCCCAAATCGATGGAGTGATGCGCTCTTTTGTTTCGAGTTATTCATTTGAAGACTTATACAAACTTAAAAGTGCAAAGATTTGGGAGTATCTCAAGGAGAGCAAACTGTTAAGAGAAGAAGGAGGGACGCTTCGTAAATGGGGAGTGAAGATAGCTGAGGAGGGAGTTACTTTCCTTGATATCTCCCCGATGGACGAAGAGATCTCAAAGGCTTTGGCCAGCGAACAAAAGCAAGAATTTAAAGCCAAAGCAAGGTCCGGAGAAATCGCTAAGACCGTTGTCTATATGATGGCGGAAGCTTATGGAAAGACTCCCCGTCAAGTTGCCAAGGAAATAAGAGAAGACCCAGAGATGAAGGAAGTCTTTGCTCGCTGGGCAAGGGAAATGATCAAGAAAAAATTGGCAATGGAAAATGGTAGTTACGTAAATATTGATGTTGAGGGAGGCGGATCACTAGAGAAAAGCTTCCTTAATACAATTGCGGGATTCCTCAGAATGCCACAAGGAAAAAATATTCAAGAAGAAGACAAAAAACGAGAAAAAGAAGAGCAGCAAAAGATAGAGAAAGTAGAGAAGGAAAAAGAGAGTAGGCAGAAGATTGACGATGATGATGACGACGATGATGACGACGATGAGGATGCTGATCACGGCAAGAAAAAGTATAAACCAAAAACAAAGCTTTCCTGGAAAAGGAGGCTAAAGTTCTTTTATTAGAAGAAGTAAGACCGGTACACTAAAGAGTACCGGTCTTTTTTAATAACAATAAAGAGAGTTATGTTATGGGCTCTCTATAAGGGTCTTTTTCTTTTTTTGTTTTCTTTTCTCCTTCAGAAGAAACACTTTTGCTTTTCTTACCACCAGAAGAGGAGAGGAGGGGAAATATTTCTGTACTTAAGATTTTTTTAATTTTTTGAGCTCTTTTTTCACTAATTTCAAGGCGCTCAACAAACAAAGGGACCAGATCTTCTTTTTTGATTTCACCGTGCGCAAAGTCTGAGATGGCTTCAGAAATAACACCTCCAGGAGAGGAAAACATAATTTTCTCACTTTCTTCTCCTTCTTTAGAATTACTCCATCTCTCAAAGGCCTTTTCTTGCATTGATTTTAACCTATTACTATCTTCGATAATTCTCTGAATTACTTCTTTGGTATTTTTAGGATAGATTATTTTTTTAGGCATAGTAATTGATGCTATTTTATTCTTTTAGCTTCTTTCCACGCGGGAGTGGCTGTTATTGTATCGAAGACTTTTCTTCTCTTTTGTCGTACTTTAGGATGAAGCTTATTGAAAGTTTTGATTGTTCTTCTTAGATTCTTATAATTTTTCTTCTCCACCAGCGCATCAATATTAGCCTTCTTTTTTGTCATGTGAGTAACAACCGTCTTATTATCATAGGCAGAAGACAACATGCTTGCTTGTTCACTTGGAGACATATCATTAACGGTTTTTCCTACTTTACTTCTATGCTTGTTTAAGGCTTCGTCCATTGCTTTTTGTATTTTCTGTTTTCTTTGCGTTCTAGATTCTCCTTCCACCTTTGGAATCTTTTTTGCAATATCATCTTCATTAGGAGCTCCCAAATGAGGGGCCATTCGATTCCAAGATTCTATCTCTTTTTCAACTCTTCTTACAGGGGCGTTGTGTTGCCTTTCTCTTCTGTCTAGCTCCTTACCGACTCTTATCTTCCAGTCTGTTGTAGATTCACCTGTTCTTATTGGAAGATCTTTTTCAACCTCAGATCTTGATGGAGCTTTTCCTCTACTTTCTTCTACTTCTTTTTTCTTCTTTTCTAATTCACCTATCTTAGCCTCCCAAGCTAAATCTGCCCCGTGGCGTTGTCTCTTAGTTCCTGTAGAAGATAACGCCTTTAATTCTTGCTGGGTTCCGCCCGCTCTTCTTACTTGATCCATACGACGAAAGTCTCTTGATACCTCTTTTGCTTCTTTTTCCGCCTCGTCCTTTCTTCTCTTAGCCCATCTAGCAACAGTAGGGGCTGCTAGTCTTGCTCCAGGCACTCTACTCTTTCTCATCCAATTTGCCATGTTCTCAGCTCCTTCGGGAACATTGGCTTGATCTTGCGCTCTCTTTGGTACAAGGCTACGATTAAATGCTTTTCCTGCTATTCCGGTAACCGAAGAGCTAACAGACTTAGCTTGACTAATCATTGCATCTACTCCAGCTGGAATGAATTTTTTACCGAAAAAAAGAATAGTTACAAAATAAACAAGAAGGACGATATAGTAAACAAAACCACTGTCTAAGAAGACGTTCTTTATTGCAACAACCCAGGTATTTTCTCCTTCTACTTCTAAATCTCCGATAACCCCTACGAGACCATCTACCATACCAACCATATTAAAGCCAAGGATGAGCAGAAAAAGGAAGGCAATACCAGCAAAAAGCCACTGAAGAAGACTTCTTACCCACATTTCAAAATATTTATATAACTGTGTTCCTGGGAAAATCAAACAAATAAAGGCAAGGGGAGCGACGATAGCAAGTATTTGAATAACAAAGATTCGTACAAGGAAAATAATAAAAAAGAGAAAGAAAGCTCCTGCAAGAAGAAACATTATTAGTCCCTGAGTAAGCATTGCCATAATATCGGAGAACCAGACTACACCAGCTATAATAACTGCAAACTGCACCCCTACAGATACATAAGGTATTAACATTGCCGCTGCAAAACCAGCGAGAATAGCGCCAAAATTAATTATTCTTTGAGCTGCCCCAGAGAAGAGCATCTCCATTGATTCGGATATAAGGGTGGTGGTTTCTGCCTCATAACAGCAACAAAGAGATCCTCCAGGATTTGGTCCTAGACAATTCCCTTCGGCACTTGGGCTGGTGTCTTCTGGACAATCTCCCAGACCTGCGGCCTGCCAAGAGCACTCAGGATCCATCTCTAGAATAAGCTCATTTTCAATAGTGCTAAAAAAAACATTCGAGATATCAATTCCCATCCCTACAAACACCAGTGAGAAGTTTATAAGAAGGGCAACACCGATTAGTCTAGGAAATGCCTTTTTAAAGCCAAGATTTTCGAATCTTAATATAACGGAGATAGCAATAACAATAAAAGCAAGAATAAGGAGCATGTTGGATATTCCTAGAATAAACTGCCATCCTATATCTACAAAAGGAGCTTTTTCTGCACTCAGCGTAAGAGCATCGGGAGTAGAGATGATAATTGCTAGCAAATATTCGGTTGCTACCACTAAAAGGCCGTAGGAAAAAATAAGGAAGGCAAAAAGAAAGATACCAAGAGCCAAAACTGGACCCACTACTTCAGAAAGACCTGCAAGCTGCTTTTCTCCAAGACTAAAAGCAAACCCCTCTGTTATCTCCGGAATAAAAAGGAAGAAGAGAAAAAATAGTAGAGTGAACACGTGTCTCAGTTTAGATTTACACTTTTCCTTTAAAAAATTCATTTTTTATATTTAATCAAAAATAACTTACATTTAATCTTCTGGAATTTCGTCTTCCGGAGGATTGTAGAAACACGGATCACCTCCATCGCAAAAAACGGGAGAAACTCTTACCGCGTTTTCACCAGGACTACCAAACAAGGCATCATCTAAAGGCACGTGTCTTCGTTCAATTATCATGCAGTTTATTTCTCTGTCAAAACCAAAAATTCCTTCTCTAACATCAACCGTGGAAATTATTCCTCGACTTAATTTGCTTTCACAATTAATTTTCGTTCCCGTAAGCCAGTCCCAAAAACCCCTGGTTGTTTCTTCGTAAAGATCAACTAAAGAAGATCCTCCTTCTTTATAAAGACCTTCGGGATCTGGAATCATTTTTTGTCCAAAGGAGAGATATGATCCTGTTCCTGCGAGTACTCCATCTAGAGGAGGATGACTGTATCTTTGATAATCAAGATCTATTCCTTGTTCCCACTGTATCATCTCGGAAGGAGGAATAGCTGTAAATCCTCTTGCTGATTCTGGAGGAATTGCTTCTCCTTCTCCTGGAGCAGCAACTGTTCCACCCTGACTTAAATAATGAACTTGTTCTATTCTTATTTCATATGTTGATCTTTTTGGAGTATATAATGTGGAGATAATATCTCCTTCATAATTCTTTTTAGGATAGAACTCTACAGCGTCGACTGGTGCTCCGTAGAGATCATCAACGTCAAGATTTAATCCACGTATTTCATCAGAAATACTAAATGTGATAGGAGAAATTTTTACCAATTCAGGGTTAATAATGCTTAATATTAGCCAAGAAGATAAAAGAAGAACAAGACCAATTATTGCAGCTTGAATTCTACTTAGGGCGTCTGTCATCATGGCAGGCTTTCCAGCAGAAATTGTGTATTGAAATCCGGCGAAAACCAAAATACCAAACACTGCCAGTATTCCGATAACAATACCCCATTCATAAAAATAAGCGATAAGCTCGTGCAATGGCATGTCTCGAGTAAACTCTGTTCCTACAGGAGAGGTGGGCCAGATAACTTCTGTTTCAGCCGGATCTTCGCCGGCAAAAGAAAAAGTAAAAGGAAGAAAAGAAAAAAATAGAAAGACAAGTGCAAGCTTTGTTATTTTTAGTAAGGTGGGTTTTTTTATCATAAGTCGTTTTCTGTTCTAATTGTGGCAGAATTAATTATATGATCTGTTTGAGGTAAGAAATCTTCCCAGGAGTGAGACATCACAAAAACGGAGACCATGTAACTACTATCATTAGCCTGCATAACCTTTTCTTTGCCACGAATCTCTCCTAATGAATCTTTATATTTTGTCTTAAATATCTTCCCGTTTTCGGTTTCTTTTTCTTCTAAAATTTCTCGGCTAGCGGCATCGGCAAAAGTACTTTCTGTTTTTTCAAGCAAATTACTGTCTTCATCTAAGTTTTGTCCTCTCAAAATGGTCATTCCAGCCCTTACTTCGTAGGATCCTTCTAAGAAAGCAACAAAAAGGAAATCTATATTATCTTGCCCTAAGGGAGTTGCATCTTCTGTAACTTTCCAGTGTGAAGGGTACTCTACCGTTATTTTGTTATCTTGATCTATAAATTCTTTATACTCGATTTCTTCGGGCTCTCTTAGTCTCTCTCCTTGATTTTCTCCAGATCTTTCACTGATAATGTCTTCTAACTTGGGGAGAGAATGATCGGAAGAAGAGAACTCTTTGCTTGGCAGCACGGGATGGCCGTTCTCTTGAATATCTCTAGTTCTTTGACTGTGGATATATGTAGAGAGAACCAGAAAAGCTATCATTAAGAAACTTACAATAACTATTTTTTTATCAGACATTTATTTAAATTAAAAGTTGATTTGCCACCACGGACCGTAGATACCTGCGTCGTATCCTATCATTGACAGACCTATTGTTAAAATAATCCAACCAAAGAAAAGAACAACAAAACCAATTCCTACTCCTTTCCATAACAGTTTTACTCTTGCTAGTACGCTTGGTCCCAAAGGTGAAGCGAACGAAAACAAAGCACCAGTAGTTAAAACCATTAAAACAAGAGCAACTGGGAAAAGGTTCCAAAGGACAAAATCAGTCAATATTTTAAACAATATAAATAGATGTTTCAACTGACAAGGCTCTCTCTCGTTCCATGGAGTGCTAGGGCTGTCGTATGCCCTTCCACAAGGAACAAGACCCACTCCATCTGCTTCTATTTCTTCGTAGGTGAAGCTCCAGTTGGAAAAAGCGCTGCTGTCTTCGCAGTTACTGTCAAGACAAGACCGAACTCTCCAATTATATGTTCCCAAGTCAAAAAGGTTGACATAAAAGGATGTTCCAGAAATAATATCACTTTCTGTTTCTCCTCCTGGGTAGCTAATCTCATACTCGTAATAGTTTGCTCCTCTGGCCTTGCTCCAAGAAGCGTTAATGCTTCTTGTGTCTGTGAAAAGAGTGGAATTGTCTTCAGGGCTAGGATTTGTAGGGGGCTGAAGAACTAGAGTTGTAAATTTTACTTCAGGAGACCAAAATCCTCCACAAAAAGCAGAGCCCCCCGGATCAGCACAAGTTTTTACGGTCCATGAGTACTCAGTCCCTGTTTTAAGTTGTGGATAATTAAGATGAATTTTTTCTGAAGAAACACGCCTCTCTTCTCCATCTATTCTAAAGATGTATGACTGTGCTCCAGGGACAGATTCCCACTCTATGGTAAGGGGAATAGTCACTTCCTCACTTCCGTCGGGAGGAACGGCTGTCTCCTCTAGGTTAGGAGGTCTTCCCGTAGTAGTAAAGTGAATGTTTTCTGTCCACTCTTCAAGGCAGTTCTCTCCATCTTCATCGTAGCAAGATTTAACTCTCCAGATAAAGCGATTTTCAATTCCCAAAGTTGCTGCTGGAACGGTAAAGCTGTTAGTGGTTAGGAGTTCTTCTATTATGACGTCTTGATTTTCGTTATCTACGGCAAGCTGGAACCAAAAAGAGTGTGCTCCAAAGGGCCAGTTCCATCTAAAAGTAGCGTCTGGATAAATTCCAATAGGAGTTTCTCCTTCAGGGTCGTTTGCGGGTTGAAAATCATGAGGGTTTTTTATTGTGTCTCCAACAATAAGTCTCCATTTCTGGCTATAGTCAGAGCAGTCTTCCATTTTATGATCCTCACAAGCAGCCACCCTCCAGGCAAATATTTCTCCTATTTCATTGAAAAGGTCTTCTCTTATATTAATAATCTCTGTGGGAGGAGGTCCTCTGTGGATAGGAACAGGATTGTCATCTCGGACAAGAATAGGACGACAAACGCCATCGGGACGAAGACGATCAGGATGACAGACCATATTTCCGTTTATTTCCTTAAAAGCAAGAAGGAGATAACCCTTATAATCGTCTTCGTTTTCTGGATCACACCATTTTGAGTTTGCGTCTTGGAAGCCTAGTGGATTATGATGACCTCCTGCCATTCCGTAATCTCCAGCCCAGCTAGGATCATATGGCTCAATAGGTTCAGGAGCTTCGTCTGTTATAAAATCATATTCTGACCAGCATGTGGGGTGACACGAGTTACACTCTGTGTCACAACAGCCCTGCACTCTCCAGTTGTGATTATAGTCTGACCGTAGAAGACACTTATCAGCAATAAATCGATTGGTGCGGAGACACTCTTCAAGAGTTATTTCTAAAGAGTTTGATGTCAAAACGAAAGAAGAGGATAGCTCTGATAAAAAGGAGGTATTATTTTCGTTAGAGGGAAGAGAGTCGTTTGTCACCAAAGAACAAGAAGAAGATGAGCTGTTAAGAGAAGTGGTTGGAGGAGGGGTGTTGTAAAGATCGAAGGGGTCGGTGTCTTTATTACTTATATAAATAGGCACAGTTCCCGGCCAATAGTAATTTTCTCTTCCGTGATTGTGGTGACTTCTTCTTGCTTCTATAAAGTCTGCCCACCTTTGATCACGAGTAATGTAATTAAGAGGGTCATCAAATTCATTAGGCCAGTTACTGTACCTACAACTTCCAAAACAAACATCCCAGTGAAGATGTATGGCGTAACTATTTTCACTACTTCCTGTTCCTCCCATTATTCCTATTTGTTGTCCTGCAGTGACCATATCTCCTTCGTTGAGATTGGGATCAATGCTCTTTAAGTGGAGATAGCGTGTAAGGACAGTTCTTCCATCGGTGGAGGTTATGCCGGGGTGCTTGATCAAGACCCATCTTCCCATCCCTGCCTGGAGGCTTCTGTTTACTCTTACTACTTCTCCGTTGCCCGCTGCATATATCGGGACGTTGCCACCAAAAAAATCAATTCCAGTGTGATAGTCTGTGAGATAAGGAAAAGATGCTGCCCGTCTGTCTTGAGCGTAGTAATCACTAACATTAAAAATATTATCAACTGGCCAAGTAAGAAATCCCTCTGCGGGAGGGGATGGTCCTGGGCCGCCAGGAGGATCAGGGTCGGACGGGTCAGCGGGAGGATAGGAGTAAGGAGGGGGATAATCTCTGGTTGTCCCGTCTATTTGTATACGATAAGACTTAGGTCCTGTTGGGTGCATCCATCCTCTTATATGGTCCCAACCAAGCTTAACAGGAAGATATACTCTCTCGTTTGGAGTTTCATCGTATGGGTACTGAGAGGCGATAGGATAATCTTTTTGTTTAATTGTTTCTCCCGGATCAGCCCAATAATAGTCAGGTGTGGGAAGATCTAAGCATCCCGGATGACAAGACCAACCCCAATTACATTCAGGCCTAGCGTCTTCCCAGGGTCCGTTGGACTCGTTTTCAACTTCATAACAAAAACCCGTGCCACATCTTGTATCATACCAGTACTCTATTACCACTCCTCCACACTCTGGAAAACCACATCCTGCATGCTCGGGCTCAGTTTCAGCATAAATGCACTCACATTTGGGAGTACATTTAGGGGGGTCGTCTGCCAGCACGAAGTTAAAAGAAAGAGCGAGAAAACAAACGAGAGCAGAAAGGAGAAAAAGTTTTTTCATGAAGCTTTATATTAGATGATTTTTGAAAGATTTTTAGTTAGGGATTTCCATTGATCTATGTTTAGGCTTTCGGGCCTCTTTCTTGCATCAACGTTACTTTTTTTAATAAGGTTACAGATTATCTCTCGTTTTGTAAAGTCTACCCCACTTTTCTTTTCTCTGTCAAGCTGGAAATTGGTTAGTATTTGTTTTCGGGGATGAGAAAATCCTTTTCTAAGGATGCGGAAAAAATCTTCCTTAAAAGCTTTATCAAAGGAATTTTTCTTTGGAGTAATTTTTATAATAGAAGACTCGATAGAAGGAGGTGGCCAGAAAGAGTTTTTTGAAATGTGAGATATTATCTTGGCATCGGCATAAAATTGTACGGAGACAGACAAGAGGCTCATTTTAGGAGGTTTCGCTATTATTCTCTCTGCAACTTCTCTTTGAACAGTGAGAACAAGCATCTCAGGAGGAAAATATTCTTCTAAGAATTTTTTTATTATAGGAGAAGTAACGTAGTAAGGGAGATTTGCTATAACTTTATACTTTTTGAAAGGAATGGAAAAATCCAAGATATCACTATGTACGACACTTATGTTCTTGGTCTCTTTTGTTAGGTCAAGAAGTAAGGGCATCAATCTCCTATCTTTTTCTATTGCGGTGACGTGAGTTACTTTTTCCGCTAAAGAAAGGGTAAGGGCTCCTGTTCCCGGACCGATTTCAAGGACTTGATCTTCTTTTGAAAGATCGGCACAGTCACAAATTTTTTTGATAACATTCTTATCTATAACGAAGTTTTGTCCCAGTGATTTTTTGGGAGTTATGGAGTAATTATCGAGAGCTTCTTTTAGAATGTCTTTGTTTGTTAGGGTCATTTATATTGACTTTTCGCCTTGAATTAGTAGAATAATACCACAGCTTATAACAGATTTAAAGCTATTTATACTTCAAAAAAAAGAGGCTCGAAAAGAAAATCTTTGAGCCAAGGTAGATTTGTAGCCATTAAGGGGAAAAGTAAGTTTTTCCTTCTTTTTGTGTTCTCTCTTTTAGCGTTAAATCATTTTACAGATTCAAGTTTTTTTATAGACAGGAAAGATTATTCAGAGGAGAGCTTTGTTTCTGATATTGATATATTTCTTTCTTATCAAGGAGAATCTTTTGATGATTTTAAGCCGATTGTATTTACTCACGAAAACACTCTTCTCTCTGATTCCACTCCTTATTTTGTAACTTCTCAAGTGATGGGTAGAGGAGGCGGGATAGATCAAAGAAACAGCATAATCTCTTATAAAGTTGAAGAAGGAGATACCCTTGATAATGTAGCCGATAAGTTTGGAATTAGCAAAGACACGATAAGATGGGCAAACGACATAAAGGGAGATAAGATAAAACCGGGAGAAGAATTAACAATCCTCCCTGTTACGGGAGTGATGTATTATGTAGAAGCAGGGGATACTTTGTCTGAAGTTGCAGAGAGACATAAAGCAAAAAAGGAGGAGATAGAAAAATTTAATAATCTATACGTTGAGAATATTTATCCAGGAGACTTAATAATTGTTCCAGGAGGGGAACAGCCGCCAATTCCAAGAACTACTGTACCAAGGCCAACTCCATCAATGCACTTTATTCCTCCAGCAACAGGAATCCTTACACAGGGACCCCACCACTACAATGCAGTTGATATTGCTAACAACTGTGGAACCCCGATTTATGCCGTGCAATCTGGAGTAGTAATAGAGAGAGCCTACAATACCTGGCCAGCGGGGAACTTTATCAAGATCAATCATGGAAGTGTAGTTGCTTTTTATGGACACTTACAAGGAATGCATGTTGGAGTGGGAGAGAGAGTTTATCAAGGACAGCAAATTGGAACAATGGGAACTACGGGACTTTCAACAGGATGCCATGTTCACTTTGATATTCTTTCCAGAAGAATAAGGAATCCTTTTTCTCACATCCCGGTTGGAGGACAAGTTAGATAGCTCTAACAAAAAACCCCCTAAAGAGGGGATTTTCTTTTAAGAAGATCTATACGCAATCGGTGCAGGTCTTTGTTTCTGGAACCAAAGAAAGTTTTTCATAAGGAATTTCTTTTTCGCATCTTTCGCAAGTTCCATAATTACCGTTTTTCATTTTTTCTAAGGCTTCGTTGACATTTTTTAATCTGACTTCCAGGGCATGTTCTATTTTAATTAAAGCAGAGTACTCTTCCACTTCATCGGCTTCCTCTTCTTTACTTGATTCATTAGGAGTAAAGTCGGGATAGTTGGTTTCCCAATTTCCTTCGAGCTTACTTCCTTTTTTAGCGAAGCGTTGTAAAGTTTTCTGAAGAGAATCCTTGTCTTCTTCCAGTTTTCTTTTCAAACTTTCAATTTGAGTTTTATTCATAAGCTATAAACGGTCAATTATTACTTTGATACTTTCAAGGGAAGTAGAAAAGACGATTTTATCCTCCATACGCCCTTCCATAATAGAGTAGTACAGGCCAACGTTCTCTCCGAATGGTTCTACCTCTATAACCGCATCTTCCTCTATCCACCCTTCAGTATTGTTTATGGCAATACTGTACCAACCATCTTCTACTTTTAATTCTTCATATTTTTCTTCATGCGAAGTTCTTCCTATCTCGATAAAGTTATCAGTATCAGAATAGACAGAAGTAGAGTCTTTAACTATAAGAAGGTTTTTATCTGAGGGGATGCTACGATAACGAATAACAGGATTACTTCTGCCAGGCCTTTCGTAAATGAAATTATTTAACTCTTCACTAGTATCTTCAACTTCTATCTCCAGAAAAGCAAAAAGACCACGAAAATCCCTTTCGATAGATCTTTCCCACGGCCTCATTAAAGACCATTCTAGATCCAAGTCTCTTTCTTTAGCTTTTACTACAAAGGCTAGGCGATTTTTCTCTTCTTTTGTGTATATTAAGAGAGTAAAGTCTTTTTCTATCATCTCAAAAAACTTCTCGGGAGACCTTATATTAAAAAGACGAAAAAAATCCTCCAGATCAGAAATACGTGGCTCTTCTTCTCTTTGGTCTTCAATAATTATACGTGTTATTTCTCCTCTCTCCATCTCTTCCATCGCTTTGCGTAGAGCAATGATATGTTCATTGCTGTTTATAGCGGGGAATCTAACAATATCATCTTTTTCTTCATCAATTTCTACCAGTGATTCAGGTGCACGGGGGATAGGAACTTCTATAATTATTTCCACTGGCTCGACGTCAGGAGGAGAGGTCAGAAACAAAATTCTATAAAGAAAAGCAACAGAAAGAGCAAAAATAGTAAGAATGACTATGATAACAAGTATACGATTTACTTGTTTTTCTTTCTCGGGCGGTTTTTGAGGTGGAGAGAGAGGGGGAGAAATCTCTTCTTGTTCTGGAGAAGGAGTTACAGAAGAAGGAGTAAATGCTTCCGAGGAAGGAGTAGCGAAACCTTCCTTTTCTCCTTTTTCCTTCTCCTCAATTTTTTGCAAAAATTTTCTCCTTCTTTCTTCTTCTTTTCTTCTTCTAATAGAAGTGGCATCTTCTTCTATTTTCTCTTCCTTATTTTGCCTAATTATCTCATCTAAAATATGAGAAGCGCTTGCTCCTCGGTGTTCTGCTTTAATAAAAAAGTCTTCTTTCTCTGGATTTTGTTTCCTTATTTCAAGTAAGATCTTCTCATCAGAAGCTCCTTTTTTTCTTGCTGTTTCAATTGAGGTTACAATATTCATAGCTTGATGAGGCTTAAAACTTAAAATCTAGGTCAGAGATATTAGGATCTTTCTTCTCTTTTTCTTCTGACTCTGATGGAGTTTTTTCATCATCCTCCTCATCGTCTTCTTCATCATCTTCATAATATTCTTCTTCATCTTTGTCTTTTCTCTCCTCATCATCCTCTTCTTCATCTTCATAATCTTCTTCTTCATCTTCATAATCTTCTTCTTCATCGCTATCTTCCTCTTCGATTTCTCTCTTTTTTCTTTCTCGAAAAGATTCTTTACTTAAACTTTGATCTATTTCTTCTGTGGCTTCCTCCTCATCTTCTAGGTCGTCAGTGTAATCTTCTTCAAAAGCATCATTCTCTCTTCTTAAAAGAGATTCTAGTTTTTCTAGTTCTGCTTGGATTTCTGATTCTCTTTTTTTAATAAGATCAAAGCCCTTTCTCTCCGTTTCAATTTCCGCTAATCTGTTTTCTAATTCCCAGATCTTTTTTTCTGTTTCGCGCTTATCTTCTTCTGCTTTCCATCTTTTTTCTTCTACTTTTTTTCTTTCTTCAGGTTCTTCGATGAATTCTTCTTCCTCTTCAATATCGTGCATAACCTTCTTCATTCCTTTCACTTTTTCCTTCATTTCTTTAAGAGAATCTTTTAGTTGGTTTTCTTCGTCAATTAAGCTTTCTTTTTTCTCCTCGATCTTGCCCTTAATTGCCTGCAATCTTTTTAGCTCTTTAGCTTTCTCTCTCTTGCTTTCTTTGGCTATTAGCTCTTTTTCTTTTTTAGAAAGAGAGGATTCTTTCTTCTTTAAGTTTTCTTCTTTGTTTAGCGTTTGCTGATAATGCAGCTCAGAAGAGTATAGATCTTTTTCTATTGTTTTGATCTTTTCTTGTAATGACCATTTTTCTTTCTCAATTTCTCTCCTTTTTTCTTCCACTCTCCATCTCTCTTTTTCTTTCTCCCTTCTTTCTTCAGGGTTTTTGGCGGCTGTTTCTTCCTCTTCGATTTCTTTCTTTTTCTTTTCAATAACAGTTTCTTTTTCAATAACAGTAGCGATCTTTTCTTGTAAATGATCTCTTCTTTCCTTTGTCTTAACTATTTCTAGGTCAAGAGTCCTCCTTTCACTCTCAATAGATTTAATCTTTTCTTTTATTTTTGCTTTTTCCAGAGAAACCCTAGCTCTTTCTTCTTTACGAGCGAGGCTGTGCCATTTTTCTTGAACTCTCTTTTCCTTGGTGGAAACTTTCCATTTTTTTGTGTGTGCTCTGCGACTTCTTTTCTTTATTTCGTTCAATCTTTCCTTAATATCCCAGACAACTCTTTTAGCTTCTCTCGTTTCCTCTTCTGCTTCCCATCTGCTTTTTTCTATTTCTTCTTTTTCTTTTACATTGTGTGTTGCTTTTTCCTTTGCCTCAATCTCATTCTTTTTTTTCTCTGCGTAGTTTTCTTCTTCATAAGCCTCTTCCAACTTTCTCTCGTTTTCTTTTTCCTTTTGTGAGAGCTTGTCAATTTCAATTTCTAAAAGTTTTTTTTCTTCTTTGTATCGATAGAACTGATCACTTAGCTTTTCTTTTAGGAGACCCATTTTTTCTAGCTGGAGCTTCTTTTGTTGTGTTAAAGAGAGATCCTTGTCTTGGAGTTTAGAAGTTACTTCTCTTTCTCTTTGCCTTATCTCCCTTTCTCTTTCTCTCTCTTCTCTTCTTTTTGCTAGTTCCTCTTCCTTTTTTCTAATAACTTTCTCTTTTCTCTTGATTTCTTCTATTCTTTTATTAACATCTCCTAGCTCCTTCTCTAAATCCCATCTTATCTGTTCTGTAGATCTTCTTTCTTCCTCAACCGCCCATTTTTTCTCAGTTATCTCTTTCTCTTTACTTGTTCCTTTTACGGCTGTTTCTTCTCTCTCAATTTTTATTTTTTCTTTTTCTGTCGCTCTTTCTTTTTTCTTTGTTTCACGAAGCTTGTCGGAGAGCTCCATTCTTTTTGCAAAAAGAGTTTCTTTTTCTTCAGAGAGAGATTCCTTCTTCTCGACTATTTTTTCTTCAAGATCTCCGGTTAAAGGTTCTTTTTCCTTTTTCTCAAGATCAGCCTCTGGTTTTGGCGTTTCTTTGATTCCTGCAATTACCTCTGCTTCGTCTTTTTGTCTTTGCAGTGATTCGATCTCATCTTCTAGTCTGCTTAGTTTAGTATTTTTCTTTTCAATTTTTTCATTTATAGAGGAGACAGTTTCTTCAATTTTCCATCTTTCTTCTTCTATTTTTTTACGCTGATCTTCTGCTTCCCACCTTTTTTCCTTAAGTTTCTTTTTTTCAGAAAAATCTTTTTCTGCCTCTTCTTTTCCTTCTAGATCTCTTTCGGTTCTTTCTATTTCCTTTTCTTTTTCCTTTATTTCTTTTAAAACCTCCTTTGCCTTCTCCTTTTTCACAGCTAAGGTTTTCTTTTCTTCAAGAGCCAAGGACTCTTCCTCTTTCTTTCTTTCTATTGCCGTTTTGATACTTTCTTCATCCTCCTGTTCTGCGTTTTTTTGAAGCTGATCAACCTTTTCTTCTGCCTCCTTCTTTTTTTCGATAGTAGCTTCTTTCTCTTTTTCTAGAGAGGAGATGTTCTCTTCTACCTCTTTAATTTTATTTTCCCAATCCCATCGATCTTTCTCAATTTCTTTGCGCTTATCTTCTACCTTCCATCTTTCTTCTCCGGCCTCTCTTTTCTCTTTCTCGTTCTGTGCTTCCTCTCCTTTTTTCTCAAGTTCTCTTTCTCTCTCTTCTATCTCTTTTTCCTTTTCTTTTATAAGGTCCAAGCTCTTTTTGATTTGTTCTTTTTTTTCTGCAGCACCAACAAGACTAACTTTTAACTCTTCTAGCTTTTCTTCTAGTTTTTTTAATACAGACAATTCTTCTTCTAGTTCGGCAGTGATTGGTTTTGTATCGTTTTGCATAGAATTACTTTTAGGAAAGCTTATTTAAGAGACCGTTTTTTGAAGTTCGCTTATCATTTGATGTGCGATTTCTACGAATTTTTTCTCAAGAACTTCGCTGTCTTCTTCTTCCATCATCTTCTCTATCTCCTCTTTTTCTTTTTCTAGTGATAGGAGTGCTTCTTTCTCTTTAAAGCCTTCTTTCTCCTTGAGCAGGCGACTTTCTTCATCTAGAAGGAGTTGATATTGTTGTTCAATTTTTTCTTTTTCTTTCCCGCTTTCATCTACTTTTTCTTGTAGCTCCCATTTCATCTTTTCTATCTCCCTTCTTTTATCTTCTAACTGCCACATTTTTTTAACTTCATTTCTTCTTTCTTTTGATTCGGTGTTCATGGCTTGTATTTTTTCTTCTATCCATCGAACGTCCTTTTCTACTTCACTCTCCCTTTTTAGTATATTGTTCAATTTTTTCTCAACTCCCTCTATACCTTTTTCTTTTTCTTCCTTTTCATTAGAAATATTTTCTTTTTTCCTGTTTATCTGAGATCTTCTTTTTTCTATCTCTTTTCTTTGCTCTTCTGCTTTAATCCATCTTCGTAACTTAGACGCAAGAGAAGCTTCTTGTTTAATTATTTTTGTTTTTTTCTCTGAAAGAACAGCGTATTCTTTTTCAGCTTCTTTTCTTTTCTCTGTAAAAGGACTTAATTTTTCTTGAATTTCTAGAACCTCTTTTTCTACAGATCTTCTTTCTTCTCCTATCTTCCACCTCTTTTCTTCCATTTCTCTGACTTCTTGCGGGTCTTTTGCTATCCTCTCTCTTCTCTCCACTTCTTCTTTCTCTTTCTTTAGCTCATCTTCCTTTTTTTGGGTTTCTTTTAATTCAGATTCAATTTCTCTTTCCTTTTCTAAAAGACTTCGTAGCTCTGCTTTAATTTTATTTTTTTCTTCTATAGCGCTACAGATCTTGCTTAAAAGATCTACTCGTTTTGCAACAATCTTTTTCCTGTAAACAGGGTCTTTTAGGAGAAATTCTCTCCTCTTAAGGACGATGAGACGTTTCTTTTCTTTGATGTCCTCCTCTTCTTTTTCTCTTAAGCTCTTTTCTTTATTTTGAAGAGTCTCTATCAGGGCTCTTTTTTCTTGCAGAGATTTTTCGTTTTGCTGTATTTCTTTTCGCAGGGAAAGAGTTTTCTCTTCCGCAGACTTCTTTTTGGTTTCAATTATTTTTATTTTTTCTTCTGTTTTCTTTATTGTTTCTTGCCACTCCCAAGCCTCTTCTTTAATCTGTCTCTTTTTCTCTTCAATTTTCCATCTCTCGTTTTCAAGGGATTCCAATTCTTCGTTGCTGCTTGTTTGTGCAAGCTTTTCCTTTATATCAACAAACCTTTCTTTGATATTCTTATCTGCCTGAACTACTTTTCTTAATCTATCCTTTATTCTTTTTTTCCGAGCTTGAAAAAGGCCTAATATTTGATCATAGAGGTTGATCCTTTCTTCTAGAAAAGAAATTTTGTTTTGAGGAACAAGAATAGAAAGCTGAAGACCCAAAGCTTCTCTTTCTGTTTTTAATTTCTCGACTTCTCTCTCTTCTCTACCTACTTGAAGGGAAAGGTAGAGTTTTTTCAAGTCAATAGCATGAGTTGTTTTCTTAGTTCGTATGAGATCTTTTTCTGTGTCCCATTTTTTTTGAGTTACTTCTCTTTTTCTCTCGCTTAACTCTTCTTCTTTTATGATGATATCTTCTTTTTTTTCTGATTCTTTCTTTATCTTCTCTATTTCTTTGATTTGCTTTTTAAAACTCGCTTCTTTTAGTTTTAGTGCATCTTTTTTTTCTTCTAGCTTAAGAATGCTCTTTTTGAAAAGATTTTCCTTTGTCTCAAACGACTCCTTTTTTTGTAGTATTTCTTCCAGTTTACGACCCTTTTCCTCCTCTTCGCGAATTTTATTTTCAATTTCCTTCTTTAAAGACTCTATCTCTTTTGCAATCTTGCCTCTAATCCCTTGTTTGGATTTTTGAATATCATTTATCCATGTTGAAATTTTCTCTTTTTCAATCTCTCTTATTTTTTCTTCTTCAGCTAGTCGCTCTTTGCGCTTTTTCTCTTCCTTCCTTCTTTCTTCGTTTCTTATTACTTCTTCTTCTCTTCTTCTTTCTTCGTCATCTCTGGGTTGAGGAGATTTTTTAGAACTGGGAGAAGGAACGACACTTTCTTCGCCCCCCTCCCGGGCAACAGCGAGGTCTTTTTTCATTGTTCGGACCTCTTGTGTGATGTTTGTGTCTTCTTCCATGGAAAGGAAAATATTAATTTTTATCCTCTTTTGCTCTTTTAATGGAAAGACTTACTTTCCCATTTTCTTCTACTTTAATTACTTTTACAGGAACGATTTGGTCTTTCTTTAACTCACTCTCTACTGACTGTACTCTTCGTGGCGCGATCTCGGAAATATGACAAAGACCCTCTTGCCCAGGGAATATTTCTATTACTGCTCCAAAATCAAATATTTTAATTACTTTACCTTCAAAGATTTCTCCTTCCTTAACCTCACGAGTAAGGTTTTTGATTCGAGAGACAGCTTTTTCAATATCTTCTTCATTTTCCGAAGTGACAGAAACAAGGCCAGAATCATCAATATCAATAGAAACATTTGTTTCCTCCATTATTTCATTTATTGTTTTTCCTTTAGGACCTATTATGACACCTATTTTTTCTGGATCAACCTTAATCACAACAATACGAGGGGCGTAAGGAGAAAGCTCTTTTCTCGGAGTTTCAATCGTTTTTGCTATTTCTTCTAGAAGGTAAAAACGAGTTTCTTTTCCTCTGCTTAAAGCTTCTTTAATCATATTCTGCGTAATGCCATCTATCTTTACATCCATTTGAATAGCAGTTATACCGTTCTTTGTTCCTGCAACTTTGAAATCCATGTCGCCGTAGTGATCTTCAGGACCTTGAATGTCGGTAAGCATCTTATAATCTCCACGATCTCCCGTAACAAGACCGATAGAAATTCCTGCTACAGGTCTTTTAATCGGAACCCCTGCATCCATCAATGCAAGAGTGGTGCTACAAACCGAAGCCATGGAAGTTGAGCCATTAGACGAAAGGATTTCTGAAACTGCACGAATGGTGTAGGGAAAATCTTCTATATTAGGAAGAAGAGGAAAGATTGCTTTTTCAGCAAGCATTCCGTGACCGATATCTCTTCTCCCTGGACCACGAATAGGTTTTACTTCTCCAACTGAATAAGAAGGAAAGTTATAGTGATGCATGAAACGTTTTTTACCGGAAACTTCCATCTCTTCGATAAGTTGCTGTTCACCGGGAGCACCAAGCGTGATAATAGAAAGTGATCTGGTTTTGCCTCTTCTGAAAATGCCTGATCCGTGAGTACGAGGGAGAATGGCAACGCTTGTGCTTATTTCTCTTACCTCGTCCATTTTTCTTCCGTCGGGACGATCTTCTTTCTCTAAAATATTTTTTCTTATAACTTTTTCCACCTCTGTGTCTACGCAAGAAACAGCGTAACTCTTCTCAGTTGCGTCTTCGTAATTTTCTTTTGCAAAAGAAATAATATCTTTTTTAAGTTTTTTTATTTTATCACCCCTTCCTTCTTTTTCTGTGAAAATATCTTTCATTCCTTCTTTGATTTTTTCTGCGATAATGCTTTCTATTTTTTTGTCAGAAAAAAGAGGAGAGAGCTCAATCTTTTCCTTTCCTTTTTCTTTTTTTATTTTTTCTTGAAAAGCGCAAAGCTGTCTTATGGAGTCTTCTGCAAAATGAAAGGCCTTTTCTGCTACTTCTTCGTCTACTTCATTAAAACTTCCCTCGATCATGTTGGTTATGAGCTTGTTATCTTTGCTGATAAATCCGCTTACAATAAGATCTATCTCACTTTCATCTCTTTCTGTAGAGCTTGGATTTAAAATATATTCACCATTTTTTCCTATTCTCACCGAGCCAAGAGGTCCGTTCCAAGGAACGTCTGATATTTCAAGAGCAAGAGATGCAGCAATCATCCCTAGCACTCCTGGATCATTTTCTTCATCCCAGGAAAGACAGGTAACGATTATCTGTACTTCTTTTTTCAGTTCTTTGGGAAACTTAGGGCGGATGGCTCGATCAATCATACGAGAAATTAAAGTAGCTCTGTCGGAAGGCCTTCCTTCTCTTCTTGTGTAGCGAGGACCGCTTATCTTTCCTGCAGCGTAAAATTTTTCTTCGTAGCTTACAGAAAGAGGAAAAAAATCTTTCTCAGTGTCTTCGTCCGAAAGAGTTACGGTAGCAAGGACGACCGTGTCTCCGTAATGAACCAACACCTCGCCGTTTGCCTGCTCGGCTAATTTTTCCAAGGAAACAATTAAATCAGAATTTCCAAGAGTGAGAGTATATTTATTCATGACTTTTTTTCTTTAATAAGAATTTCTTAGGACTTTTTTCAAGATCGATAAATTCATCCGCTACTTCTTTTAATTTTGAGGAAGCAGATCTTTCAAAGGCCATTATTTCTACTCGTTTTCCTCTGTTTTTTAAGTATTCAACAAGGGGGATGAAGTCGCCATCTCCGGTAACAAGAACAATAGCATCTACATTGATGGACATACGGATAGCATCAACGACAATTCCTACGTCCCAGTCTCCTTTTTTGAGGCCACCGTAAAACTCTTGTAAGTCTTTTATTCTGGTTTCTATTCCTAGATTGGTGAGAGCTTCAAAAAAGGATTTTTCTTCACCAGTTTTGGTTCTTATCACATAAGCAAAAGAACGAATAAGATTTCTTTTGCTTACTGCTTTTTCTACTATTGCGCTAAAGTCAACACGTGAGTTATAAAGATTTTTTGCTGAGTGGTAAAGATTTTGTACGTCGATAAAAATTGCCACGCGCTGCCCCTTGTGTTTTATGAGCATATTATTTTTTTAAGCCCAATTTTTTAACAAGTTTATTGTATCTTTCTTCATCTTCTTTACGGAGATAGGAAAGAAGTTTCCTTCTTTTATTTACTGCCTCTAAAAGCCCTCTTTTAGAGTGCAGGTCTTTGGGGCTTTCCTTGAAATGAGGAAAGAGTTTCTTTATCTTTGCTGAGAGCAAGGCTATCTGAGCCTCTGAACCACCGGTGTCTTCGTAATCTTTTAATATTTCTTCTTTTTCTTCTTTTGTAAGCATGTGATTTTAATTTAATTTATATTTTTTCTTTGGTGCCCTCGCCAGGACTCGAACCTGGAACCAACTGATTAAGAGTCAGCTGCTCTACCAATTGAGCTACGGGGGCAGTAAAGAAGATGCTCTAATCGACAGGACACTCTATTGTGTAAAGGCCGCTTTGCCACCAATCATGAAATCCCCAGTCTTCTACCATTCCTAACCCTTGAAGAATAAGACCGATTATAATCCAAGCTGTGTAAGCGATAAAGACACCCGCAATAGCCATAAGGATAACTTTCTTCCCGTAGGAAAATCCTTCGGGGTTAGCAGAATGGACATAGGTCATGATTCCACCGTAGATTATAAGGATGATGGCTGCTGCAGGGATTAATCGTGTCATGAGGAAGTCAACAACATTGCCAAAAATTACAAACAGATGGCATAACTGACAATCCACACCGGTTCCTGGGCCACAAGGAACAAGACCCTCTTCTCCATTTGCGAAGGAAATAAGAGGAAAAAGGGCGAGAATGCAGGCAATTATCAATATCCTTTTAATCATTTAACAATTATAATATTTTTTATTAAAAAATGAAAGTGATTATTTTTAGGATTAATCAAACCGTACCCCGGGAGGGATTCGAACCCCCAGCCTGCGGTTCCGAAGACCGACGCTCTATCCAGTTGAGCTACCGGGGCATAGTTTTTTTATTTTACCTTCTGTAATTGAAAAAAACAAGCGGCTAAGGTACAATGAAATGATGAAAATTCCAGAAACAATCAAAAAAATAATAAAGAAACTAGAAAGTGAGGGGTTTGAAGCGTACATGGTAGGAGGGTGCGTTCGTGATATTTTGCGAGGGGAAAGCCCTGTTGATTTTGATATTGCAACCAGCGCGATTCCCAAAGAGATAGGAAGTATATTTAAAAATAGTTTCACAGATAATAACTTTGGAACAGTTACCCTAATAATAGAAGAAGAAGAAGAGGAAAATTTACAGGAAGTTCAGATTACGCCGTATCGAACAGAAAAAGGATACAAAGACAAAAGACACCCAGATGAAGTTTCTTTTACAAAAAGCATTCAAGAAGATTTAAAGAGGAGAGATTTTACTGTTAACGCGATGGCGATGGGATTAGATGGTGTAATCATTGATCCTTATAAAGGAAAAAAGGATTTGGGAGAGAAGGTGATAAGGGCGGTAGGAGATCCTGAAGAAAGGCTTGCCGAAGATGGTTTAAGGTTGATGCGTGCAGTGAGACTTGCAACAACTCTTGATTTTTCTATTGAAAAAGAAACAGAAGAAGCGATTAAGCGCAACAGCCATCTTTTGCAAGAAATATCGCGAGAAAGAATAAGAGACGAGCTAATCAAGATAATTATGACAGAAAAGGCGGCAGAAGGAGTAGAAGGTCTTCGAAAGCTGGATCTATTAGATCAGTTTCTTCCCGAGATTCTTGAAGGATACAAGGTGGCACAAAACAAACATCATGTTTATGATTGCTATGAACACTCGATTCAATCTTTAAAATATGCAGCTAAAAAGGGCTTTGGAATGCACGTAAGAATGGCTGCCCTTTTACACGACATTGGTAAGCCCAGAGTGAAGGAAGGAGAAGGGGAGAATGCCACCTTTTACAATCATGAAATTGTTGGCGCAAGAATAACAAGAGAAGTTCTAAAGCGATTAAAGTTTAAAAAGAAAGATATAGAAAAAATCACCCTCTTGGTTCGTTATCACTTGTTCTATTATAATGTAGGGGAGGTTTCTGAGAGCTCAGTAAGAAGACTTCTTAAAAATGTGGGAAAAGAAAACATAGAAGAGCTTTTAGAGGTTAGAATGGCGGACAGAATTGGTTCGGGAGTGCCAAAAGCAGAGCCCTACAAACTACGTCATATGCGCTACCTTATTGATAAAGTTTCACAAGACCCGATAAGTGTAAATATGTTAAAGGTAGGAGGAGATGACGTAATGAAAATAATGGGTGTTCCTCCAGGGAAAATAATTGGAGAAGTTCTTAACATCCTACTAATTGATGTTATTAACGATCCAAGCCTAAATAAAAAAGAAACACTAAAGAAAAAGATAGAGGAGATGAAAGTCTGGAGGGAGGAAGAAGTAAGAGAAAAAGCAAAAGAAGCAAAAAAAGAAGCAGAAAAAATGGAGGTAAAGCGTGACGAAATGACTAAAAAAAAGTACTGGGTAACATAAAACGCCCCGCGTTGCGAGGCGTTTACAAATTGATTTCTTCACTGTTTATCTGGGATAGTAACTCCAGGAGACATAGATAGCAACGATGTCTTCTTCGTATGTTTCTTCGTCTAAGTCAACATAAACAGCGATAATATACTCTTCTTCAGGAGTGTTCTTGATGTAGTCGAAAGCCTCTAATCCTTCCTTTTCTTCTGGAATTTCCAGAAAATGATAATCAGTTTCATTAACAAAAACTGTCTCTTCGGTCACATTTACCTTTATATTGACAGTATCATAATCCTCTATTGTTAAGTTCATTAATTCTTCGTCGGACATTTCTTCAAAGCGTCTCGTATCTATAGCTTCCATAATAAAGTAATCACCACCTAAAGAAGAAACAGTTCCCTCTTTAAGAGAAAGAAAATACTCAATCTCTTTGTCTACCATCTCCTCTTCTGGCAGTTCTGTTTCAGTTCTTTCAAGGAAAAGAAGTAGAAGAAGAACGGCGAGAAGAACGACTCCGATTAATGCTATTATTTTAGTGCTCATTTTTTAATTGTATTTTTTAATATTTACGACCTTTTGCTAGCGGAAGGTTGATATAATCATAACTTGTAATAGAATTAAAAAAGTTATTAATAATAAGATACAATAAAAATATGTCTTTGGCAATAAATACAACAACTCCTGAGGGAATTATTTTAGCAGTTGATAGCAGGCAGTCTTTTCGTAATCACAAAGGAATGGCTCGTATTGGTTCAGATAACGCTTCAAAGCTTTTTCAGATCAACAAAAAGGTGGGGGTTGCCGTAACAGGTCTTGCTTTTTTGCCAGAAGACGGAGTGATGAAAAATATTAGCAAATTTATTGATGTTTTCAGGTGCGAGACAGAGACAGAAAATTTAACTGTGCAAGAAATTGCGGAAAAATTACACTATCTTTTTAGTAAAAAATATAATTATAAAGAGAGAGTAGAGAAATTAATGAAAAGAGCTGAAATTGATTTAAAAAGACAAGGAGCGGAGATTATAGATAAAAAAGAAGAAGGAGGGATTGTTAAGATTCGCTTTAAGAATAGTAAAGGGGAAGAAAAGGAAACTTCAGCTACTGTTGACATGATAAAGCTTATGGTTGTTGGGTACAATAAAGACGGAAACCACCAAGTTTGTATTTGTAATATTCCAGGAGAAGTTCAAAAAGTGAGAGACGGAAATGAAGGAGGTAAAGAGTACGGGTCATCGTGGATAGGGCAGACAGACGTGGTTTCAAGAATTGTCTTGGGCTTTGACGGGAGAATAGGTAATCTTAAATTTGTCAAAGAAGCGATACAGCAAAACGGGAAAGAAGAAACTAATAAGCAATTAAGAAACTTAGAGTACGTTATTCAGTGGGGAACAATGACATTACAAGATGCAATTGATTTTTGTGTGCTGATGGTTCAAAGCACATCTGCAATTCAAAGATTTTCGGATGGAATAAAAGGAGACCCTGGAGATATGCCAGGAGTTGGAGGGCCCGTTGATGTGGCGATGATCACTTCAAGAGAAGGGTTTGCATGGGTGACAAAGAAGAGAGTGGGAGTAAAAGAAGAATAGATAAAGATAACGGGCCGTGGTGTAACGGCTAACATACACGATTCGGGTTCGTGTGATTCCGGGTTCGAATCCCGGCGGCCCGACATGGAGGGCCCATAGCTCAGACAGGCTAGAGCGCTTGCTTCGCATGCAAGAGGCCGCCGGTTCGAATCCGGCTGGGTCCACTATTTTATTTGACAAAGAAAGATATTTTGTTACAATGAAAGTTACTTGAGAAGTTTGTATTGTCCGTCATGAAGCGGACAATATTTATTAATAATTACAAATAAGTTAATTCATGGACATAAAATCATTTGCATCAGCGGTTTCGCAAATTACTACAGAAAAAGAGATTCCAGAACAAAAGATGATAGAGATTATTGAACAAGCAATAGCCACTGCTTACAAGAAAGAATATAGAGAAAGAGGAGAGGTAGTAAAAGCAAAAGTTAATCCCAAGACGGGAGAAGCTGATTTTTGGTTGGTAAAAACGGTGGTAGATGAAACAACGGCTATTTTTGATGAAGAGGAGGATCAAGAGAGAGTGGAGGAAGAAGAGAACGAGGATGGAAAAGTTCAATACAACTCAAAAAGACATATTACCTTAGAAGATGCAAAGAAAATAAAACCTGATACTGTAGTTGGAGAAGAGATTGAAACCTCTCTCCCGAGAAAAGATAACTTTGGAAGAATTGCAGCGCAAACAGCAAAACAGGTTATTTTACAGAAAATAAAGGAGACGGAAAGAGAACTTATTTTCAATGAGTATAAGGAGAAGGAAGGAGAAGTTATTTCTGGAATTGTGCAGAGAATGGAGGGAAGAAACGTGTTAATTGATATAGGAAGAGTTCTTGGTATTTTACACAGTGATGAGCAAATTCCTAACGAGAGTTATCGCCCGGGACAGAGATATAAGGTTTATGTATTAAGTGTAGAAGATAGTTCGAGGGGGCCGAGTGTGGTTCTTTCCCGCGTTTTTCCGAAACTAATTTCGAAACTTTTTGAATTGGAAGTTCCTGAAATTGCTGCTGGAACAGTAGAAATAAAAGCAATTGCAAGAGAGGCGGGATCTCGTGCTAAGATAGCTGTTTACTCTCAGGAAGAAGGAATTGATCCAGTAGGAACTGCGGTAGGGCAAAGAGGGACACGCGTAGGTGCGATCATATCAGAGCTTAGCGGAGAAAAAATTGATATTATAGAGTACCTTGATGATCCGAAAGATTTTGTTAAAAACGCGTTGTCTCCAGCGAAAATATCAGATGTGGAAATTAAAGAAGGAAGGGCGGTTGTTACTGTTCCAGAGGATCAGCTTTCTTTGGCGATAGGAAAAGATGGGCAGAATGTACGTCTTGCAGCAAAGCTTACTGGATGGAGAATTGATGTGAAGGCAATTGGCAAAGAAGAAATAGAAGGAACAGCAGAAGTAGAAAATAATTAAAAAATCTATGAATCTTATACCAACAGTAGTGGAAAAAACTCAATATGGAGAAAGAGCATACGATATTTATTCTAGATTATTAAAGGAAAGAATTGTTTTCTTGGGGTCTCCTATTAATGATGATATTGCTAATTCTATTATCGCTCAGATGCTTTTTTTGGCCAGTCAAAGTTCGCAAAAAGATATTCGTCTTTATATTAATAGTCCAGGAGGCTCTGTAACAGCAGGAATGGCGATATATGATACGATGCAGTATGTAAAGTGTGATGTTTCCACTGTGTGTGTAGGAATGGCTGGATCAATGGGAGCGGTTCTTCTTGCTGGAGGAGCAGCAAAAAAAAGATTTGCTCTTCCAAACTCGGAGATACTTCTTCATCAGGTTATGGGAGGAGCGAGTGGTGCGGCCGCGGAGATTGAAATTACTGCTAAACAAATCTTAAAAATTAGAGAGAAGCTGAACAAGATAATAGCTAGTCATACAAAGCAACCCATTACAAAAATTCGAAAGGATACAGATCGCGATTTTTATCTTACTCCAGAAGAAGCGAAAGAGTACGGAGTAATTGACGAAATGATTACGGAGAAAAGGAAAGCATAAGAATGCGTTGACTTTTGTGATAAAACAGTGGTATCTTACAAGGTAGTCGGGGCATGGTGTAACGGCTAACATGCTCGCTTTGGGTGCGAGTGATTCTCGGTTCGAATCCGAGTGCCCCGACCAAATTAGAAGCCTGCGGGCGTCGTATAATGGCTATTACCCAACCCTTCCAAGGTTGTGATGACGGTTCGAATCCGTTCGCCCGCTCAGAAAAAACTCCGTCTTTTTGACGGAGTTTTTATAATTCTTATTTTGCGTAATCAATAATTCTTTTCTCCCTTATAAGAGTCACCTTTATTTCTCCTGGGTATTTGAGATCTTGCTGTATTTTGTCTGCAATACTTCGAGATATCTTTTTTGCTTCCAAATCACTTACATCTTCTGGCTTTACGAACACCCTTATTTCTCTACCTGCCTGAACAGCGTATGACTTTTCTACTCCAGCAAAGGAGTTTGCTACTCCCTCCAGTTCGCTTAGTCTTTTTAAGTAATTTTCTAGAGTGTCTTTTCTTGCTCCTGGCCTACTTCCAGAAATCGCGTCTGCTGTTTGTACAATTACAGCTTCTACGCTTTCATAAGGATATTCTTCGTGATGAGCTTTCATTGCAGTGATAATGTCTTCTTCTACTTCAAACTTCTTTAAAACCCTTATTCCTATATCAACGTGAGAGCCTTCTACTTGGTGGTCCAAGGCTTTTCCGATGTCGTGCAAGAGCCCAGCTTTTTTACAAACAGAAGCGTCTGCTCCGATCTCCGAAGCGATCGCCTCGGAAAGAAAACTTACCTCCAGAGAGTGAGCTAAAATGTTTTGACCGTAGCTAGAGCGGAAGAGAAGTCTTCCTAAAAGATTTACTAATTTTGGATCAAGATTGATAACTCCTGTGTCGTAAACTGCTTGCTCTCCAGCTTTTTTAATCTGATCAGAAACTTCTTCTTCTGCTTTTTCAACAGTTTCCTCTATTCTTGCTGGTTGAATTCTTCCATCAAAAATAAGTTTTTCCAAGGCTATTTTAGCGATCTGTCTTCTTATCGGATCAAAGCTAGAGATAACCACCGTTTCTGGAGTGTCATCTACTACTACCTCTGCTCCGGTTAATTTTTCTAGAGTTTTAATGTTTCTTCCCTCTTTTCCAATAATTCTTCCTTTAATTTCGTCGTCGGGAAGTCTTACATTGCTCGTTGTAAGGTCTTGTACTTGAGAAGCGGAGTATTTTTGAATTACAGTAGCAAGGATTTCTCTTGCTCTTTGTAAGTAACGGTCTCGACCTTCTCTTTCTAACTTGTCGATTCTATCAACAATATCTTTTTCATAGTCTCTTTCTACGACTTGAAGAAATTCTTCTTTAGCTTCTTCCTTAGAAAGCTCGGCAATTCTTGCAAGATCTGTTTCAGCTTGTTCTTGCATCGTATCGACTTGGCTTTTCAGTTCTTTTAAGCGATGTACTTTTTGATTAAAGAGTGACTCTCTTTTTTCATGATGAGAGAGTTTTTTATCTAAAGAATTTTCTCTTTTTAAAAGAAATTTTTCTCGTTTAAAAAGTTCTTCTGTCTTTTCTTCGGTTTCTCTTTTTGCTGTCTCTACTGTTTCAGCAGCTTGTTTCTTTGCTTCGCTTATAATCCCTCTACTTTTCTTTTTTGCGTGATCTATTCTTTGCTGTACTTTGGTTTCTAGTGCCTTATGATCTCTTTTGGCGATTGATTGTCTGGCGTAATACCCTAAAATGGTACCAGTAACCAAAATTAACACAGCCACTAAAAGTGAAGTTAATTGTTCCATACAAGTTTGGAGACTTGATTCTTCAACGTCTTTCTGCCCGTTTTTTCAAGAGCATGCAGGCACTATTTCAGTAGTACAGCCCGCGATTTTTTTAGTTCTCGATATAAAAATAGTGAATTTAGTACGGACACGATTTTTAGATGAATTCCAAGTCCAAAGTTATTATAATGACTTTATAGTATCAGAAAAAAGGCGTTCTGTCAAAGACTGTGTTTGATGGTTTTAATGTGATATAGTATAGAGCAATGGAAAAGAGATTCTTATTAATTGACACAAATTCTATTCTTCACAGGGCTTTTCACGCTCTTCCGCCACTTACCACCAAGGATGGGAAACCGGCAGGAGCGATGTACGGTTCTTTGCTTGCGTTTTTAAAGATATTTTCATCCTTTAGACCTCAATATGTTTCAGCAATTTTTGATTTTCCTGGAAAAACTTTTCGGCATGAAAAGTATAAGGAATATAAGGAACAAAGACCTAAAACTGCATCAGATCTTGTTTCCCAAATAGAGGGAATGAAAAGTATTTTTGAAGCAATGGGAGTCTCTGTTTTAGAAGAAAAAGGACTGGAGGCGGATGATATCATAGGAACTCTCTCTCTCTTTTCTTCGAAAGAGATGGAGACAATTATTGTAAGTGGCGATGGTGATATTTTACAGCTAGCAGACAAAAACATAAAAATCTATAACTTGAAAAGAGGAATAAAAGAAGGAGTTTTATATGACGTAGAAAAGGTTAAAGAGCGTTATGAAGGAATTTCTCCAGGAAATATTCCAGATATAAAAGCTCTTCAGGGAGACTCTTCGGACAATATACCTGGGGTTAGCGGAGTGGGAGAAAAGACAGCATTAAAGCTTATCAAGGAGTTTGAAAATTTGGAGAATTTGTATTTTTCTTTAAATAAAGTTGCTTCTGAGAGATTAAGAGAAAAATTGAAAGAAGAAAAAGAAAAAGCCTTTTTAAGCAAGGAATTGGCGACGATAAGAAGGGACAAAGACTTTCCTTTTAATCTTGGAGATTTTTATTTCGATTACAAGAAAGAAAGGCTTTCTCTTGTTTTTGAAGGACTTGGTTTTAGTAGTTTGATTAATCGTCTTCCGGAAGAAAAGGTAAACCTGGAACTTGGAATTTAAAAAAGAATTGAATTCTAAATCTCAAAGTGCTATTTTTAAAAAGTAAGAATCAAAACAAGAATGGCGGAAGAAAAAGCAAAAAGCGAAAAAATAATTGAAGCCACAGAGAAAGAGCTTGAAGAGCTTAGGGAGTATATAGAAGAGTTTATCTCATTTCTCCCTCTTTCTTTTTGTATGGTAAATTCTCTTGACTTTATTCTTGATGTAAATCAGTCCTTTGAAAATCTTACCGGATATGAAAAATTGGAGGTTATTGGAAATGACATAGAATTTTTGTTTAGAGATAAAGAGGTTGTCGAAGATTTTAAGGAAGAAGTGTCAAGTAGTGAAGGAGCAGTCGATAGGAGAACTTTCTTAAGCACTAAAGAAGGAAAAGAGGTTCCGGTTGAAGTGTCTGCTCTTGCGAGGAAAGATCGACATGGAAGTTTTTCTGGTTATTTTTTAACAATTACCGATATTACAAAAACGAAAGAGTTTGAAGAGGAGCTGGAAAGAAAAATAAAAGAAAGGACAGCAGAACTGGAGAAAGCGAAAGAAAAGTTAGAAAGATCTGAGGCGGTACTGGAAATTAAAATTAATGCTCGTACTAGAGAGCTTAAAGAGTTAAATGAAAATCTGGAAAGAAAGGTAGAAGAAAGAACAAAAGAGCTACAGGAAAGAGCAAAAGAGCTGGAAAAGTCTCAGACTGCCCTTCTAAATATCTTGGAAGAGAATGAGGAATCGCTAAGAAAAGTGGAAAGAGAAAGAGAAAAAACCTTAGCAGTAATTAGCAATTTTGCAGATGGACTTTTTCTCTTCAATGAAAAGAAGGAGCTCACTCTTATTAATCCCGAGGCGGGGAAGATGTTTAATGTAAAAGCTAAAGATGTTAGAGGGAAAAGTATAAAGGAGCTTAAATCTTTACCGGCTTTGGAGTCGTTGATTGAAGTAATCGGAGAAAAAATTGAAGACTTGTTCCGAAAAGAAATGCAGATTAGCGATAATTTTTTTCTTGAGATTACAACAATTCCTATTATATATAAGGGAAAAAACTTTGGTACTCTTGTAAATGTGCATGACATTACAAGAGAAAAACAGATGGAGCAGATAAAAACGGAGTTTGTTTCTGTTGCTGCTCATCAGCTTAGAACCCCCCTTTCTGGTGTTAAGTGGACATTGAAAACCATTTTAGAAGAGATGGGCAAGGATGCGCCTGAAGAACACACAGAGTTGCTTGAAAAGGCATACGATGCCAATAATCGCATGGTTTCTTTAATCAATGATCTTTTAAACGTAACCCGAATTGAAGAAGGAAGGTATATATATAAGCCAGAAGAGGTGGATTTGATGGAAATCATTAGTCCGATCATTGAAGAATATAAAAGTAAAATAGAAGAGAAGAAATTAAAGCTTCAAGTAGAAAAACCAAAAGAAGAGCTGCCAAAAGTTAAAATTGATAAGGAGAAAATTGAGATGGTGATTCAGAATTTTCTAGATAACGCCGTAAACTATACCAAGGAAGGAGGGGTGGTTATTGTTATTAGTAAGGAAGAGGAAGAAATTAAAGTATCAATTACTGATACGGGAGTAGGGATACCAGATGAACAGAAAAAAAGAATTTTTACTAAGTTTTTTCGTGCTGCAAACGTAATGCGTATGGAGACGGAGGGGTCAGGGATAGGGCTTTTCATCGCCAAAAATATTATTGATGCACACGGTGGAAAGATTGGTTTTACCTCTAAGGCTGAAGAAGGAAGTACTTTCTATTTCACCATTCCATTTGTTAAATAATATTTTTAGTTGACATTATTTTTAATCATAATAGAATACAGAAAAGACTGGTAACACCTAAAATCATGAAAAAAGTTCTAATTGTTGAAGATGAAGAGATTCTTCGTAGTTTATTACAAAAGAGATTAAGAGAAGAGGGATACGAAGCAGATGTTGCACGAGATGGTATAGAGGGACTTGAAAAAATAAAGCAGGTAAAACCAGATATTGTTCTTTTAGATATTATTATGCCGAACATGGGAGGGTTTGAGATGATGGAAGAGATGCAAAAGGATAAAAGTTTTTCAGGAGTTCCTGTTGTTGTAGTTTCTAACTCTGGTCAACCGGTTGAGATTGACCGAGCACAAAGACTTGGAGCGTGTGATTGGCTTGTAAAAACAGAATTTGACCCCCAAGAAGTGGTGGATAAAGTAATTAAACAAATTGGGAAACCCAAAGACAATAATATTTAATAATTTTAAAAATATAAATATAAAAAAATATGGCTAAAATATTAGTTGTTGAAGATGATAAGTTTCTTCGAGAGATGATTACTCGTAAGCTTGACAGAGAGAATTATGAGGTGGTTCAAGCTGTGGACGGAGAAGAGGGAGAAGAAAAAATAAAAGAAGAAAGGCCTGATTTAGTTCTTCTGGACCTTATTCTTCCAGGCATTGATGGTTTTACTGTTTTAGAGAGAGTAAAGCAAGATCCAGAAGTAAAAGATATTCCAGTAATTATTCTCTCTAATCTAGGGCAGAAGAGTGAAGTAGAAAGAGGATTGAGCCTTGGTGCAATTGACTTTTTAATAAAAGCACACTTTACCCCTGGAGAAATTATTGAAAAAATTCAAGAAACTCTTTAGAGGAAGATACAAATTTTAGTTGTTTTTGATATGCCGGAACTTCCTGAAGTAGAGACAACAGTTTCATCGCTTAAAAAAAAGGTCCTCAAAAGGACCTTTGTGCGTGTATGGGGGGATAATGATTTGAAAGAGCTCGAAGGAAAACGCATTGAGAAAATAAGAAGAAGAGGAAAGTGTATTTTTTTTGACTTAAGCAGTGAAAATGTTTTATTTATTCATTTGCGTATGACAGGTCATTTACTTCTTGGAAAGTGGAAGCAAAAAAATGGAGATTGGGAGAGTGAAGAAAAGATTTTGCAGGAAAGGAAAAACAAATTTTTACGATTTATTTTTTTTCTTGATGACGGGAAACAGATCGCGCTTTCTGATCCGAGAAAATTTGCGAAGGTTTCCCTAATTACCAAAGAAGAAGAAAAGCAATACTCGGAAAAGCTTGGCCCTGAGCCACTATCTCTTAAGGAAGAGGATTTTCTTAAATTGTTCAACAAAAAGAAAGGAAAAATTAAACCTTTGCTGATGAATCAGTTCTTTCTTGTTGGTGTTGGAAACATCTATGCTGCTGAGGTTCTTTTCAAGGCGGGAATTGCACCTTGGAAAGATGCAGGATCTCTAAGCATAGAAGAGAAAAAAAGAATCTACTCTTTTCTTAAAGAGATACTGGAAAAATCAATAAAGCTCAAGGGAGACAGTACGAGTGATTATCGACTTATAAGTGGAGAGAAGGGAGGATATCAAAATGAACATCTGGTATATAATCGGAAGGGCTTGCCCTGTTTTAGCTGTAAGGATAAGATAGAAAGAGTTAAAGTAGGAGGAAGGGGAACTTATTATTGTCCTACTTGCCAGAAAATATGATTATTATTCTTCACGGAAAAGACACTTATCGCTCAAAAGAAAAGTTGCAAGATATTATTAAAGAGTATGAAAAAAAGCATACGAGCGGCCTCAATCTTAAATTTTTGAATGAAAAGAGTTCGCTTGATGACATCTACGATGAGGAGCGGCAAGTCTCTATGTTTCAAGAAAAAAGGCTTCTTGTGGTAAAAAACGGTTTTACTTCTTCTTCTCTTAAAAAAGCGATTATCGAAAAGCCGGAAAAAATAATATCTTCCGAGAATATTATTGTTTTTTATGAGGAAGGTGAGATTAAAGAGAAAGATGAGCTTTTTGTTTTCTTAACAAAAGAGAAAAAAGGCAAACATCAAGAGTTTAAACCTCTTGTCAAAGGAAGTCTTGCCTTGTGGATTGAAAAAGAATTCGAGAAAAGAAAAGTGAAAGCTACAAAAGAGGTGGTCAACTACTTAATGCGCTTTCGTGGAGAAGATTTGCATAGAACTAAAAATGAAATAGAAAAACTTTCCCTCTATTCTAAAAACATAAAAATAGAAGACGTGAAGTTGCTTGTTAAGCCAGAGATAGAGATTAATATTTTTAAAATGATAGATGCTGTTGCATTGGGTGATAGAGAAAAAGCTATCTTGCTCTTGCATGATCATTTAGAAAAAGGAGATAACCCCCTCTATCTTTTTTCTATGATTAGTTATCAGTTTAGAAATCTGCTTATAGTGAGTGATCTTCTGGAGAAAAACCTTCCTTACAAAGAAGTGAAAAGCAGATCAAAGTTACACTCTTTTGTTTTTGCAAAGAGCTACAAGCAGGCAGAGAGATTTTCTTACAAAGAACTTGAAGAAAAGTATGATTGGCTTTTCGAAATAGATCTAAAAATAAAAACGGGACAGATCGATCCCGTTTCAGCGCTCCATTTATTTGTTTTTCAGTCTTAAGCTAAAGCTTTCGTCAATCGTGATTTTTTTCTAGAAGCAGTATTCTTTTTTATCACTCCTGCTTTTGCAGCTTTATCAATTTTTTTATAAGCTTCTGGGAGAAGCTTTTTTGCTTCGCTTTTCTTTTTTTCCTTAAGAAGATCCCTGATCTGCTTTACTACCAGTTTCATTTGATTTTTGTATCTCAAATTAAGCGATCTTCTTTTTTCGCTTTGCTTTAGTCTTTTTTTAGCTGATTTGATTATTGGCATAGTTCTACCGTATATCATTTTTTCTTTATTAAGTCAAATCTTCTTTATTATTTCTTGTTATTTTGTATAATGAAATACATGATTTATTATTTAAAAGGAAAAATAGAAGTAGTGGAAAAGGATTTTGTTGTTGTTGATGTGGGAGGGGTTGGATACAAAGTCTTGGTTTCCTCGAAGATAGGAGAGAACAAGGAAGTTATGCTTTATTGTCATATGCAGGTGACGGATAAAGGGTCTCGGTTGTATGGTTTTGAGAATAAAGAAAATTTAGACTTCTTTGAAAAATTAATGAATATTTCTGGGATTGGACCTAAAACAGCTCTTCGCATTGCATCTATTGCTCCCATGGAAGAGATGAAGGAGGCGATACAAAGAGAGGATAAGCAAATAATGAAGGAAATATTTAGTATTGGAGAAAAAAAAGGCCAACAGATAGTGTTTGAGCTCTCTCGTAAGTTTATAAAAGAGCCGGAAAAGGATGAAGTTTTTGAGGCTTTACGGGAGCTTGGATTTCCTCAAGCAAACATAAAAGAGGCCCTAAGAAAAATTTCAGATGAAGGGAGCACAGAAGAAAGAGTAAAGAAAGCATTAAAGATTCTGGGAAATGATTAAAAAGACATTACGTAAAATCACTCCTCTTATTGGGGCTTACCATTTTGCCTTAGCTTTCCTGGGAGCTCTTTATTACCGTTTCCCTTCTTCTAAGATAATAGTTTTTGCTGTAACAGGGACCAACGGGAAAACCACCACTGTAGATTTAACATCTCGTATCTTTAAGGAGGCAGGGTATAAGGTAGCCGCTTTTTCTTCGGTAAAATTTGAAATTGATGGAGAAGAAGAACAAAACCTTTTTAAGATGACTATGCCTGGAAGAGGTGTTCTTCAGTCACTTCTTAGAAAAGCGGTTGACAGAGGTTGCCAAATAGCAGTGATGGAAGTTGCTTCAGAAGGTATTAAACAGCATCGTCATAGGTTTATAAGATTTTCTGCTGCTTGCTTTACTAATCTTTCCCCCGAACACATTGAAGCTCACAAAGGTTTTGAAAACTATAAAAAAGAAAAAGGAAAACTTTTTCAAGCTACAAAAGATACTCACATTATAAATATTGATGATGAAAACGCAGATTACTTTCTTGGCTTTAAAAGTACAGAAAAAATTTACTTTAGCAAAAAAGAAAAGCCTTCTTGGAAGGGACAAGGAAAGTTATTACACGCTACAGAAATAAAATCTACCTATGAGGGAGTGAGTTTTATGCTGGAAAATACCAGGTTTGATCTCCAGCTGAAAGGTTCTTTTAATGTTTATAACGCTCTTGCCGCTGTTTCTTTTGCTATGATTGAAAACGTAAATATAGAAATAGCAGCAAAAGCTCTTTCCAAGGTAAGTGTAATTCCGGGAAGAATGGAAGAAGTAGTATCTTTTCCTTTTAAGATAATTGTTGATTATGCGGTTACACCAACAACGCTGGAAGATGTTTATAAAGAAATCAAAGAGTCTTTTTCTCCTAAAAATATGATAGCTGTATTAGGGTCTTGTGGTGGCGGAAGAGATAAATGGAAGAGACCTGTTATGGGAGAAATTGCTGTAAAATATTGTGATCGCGTTATTGTTACCAATGAAGATCCTTACGACGAAGACCCAGAAGAGATTATTGATGAGGTAATCTCTGGAACGAAAGGAAAAGGGGAGAAAGTAGCAGACAGAAGAGAGGCAATAAGAGAAGCGGTGAAGGGAGCACGCGAGGGGGATATAATAATTATCACCGGCAAAGGGAATGAACCATGGCTTTGCTTGAAAGATGGTAAAAAGGTGCCTTGGGATGATCGAAAGATAGCAAAGGAAGAGTTTGAGAAAAATGTTGATAGATAATTTTAAAAAAAAGAATGATTATCTATGGGAAGTTTCCAGAGAGCACAGGAGTGATATGTTTGTTCCTGCAAGAGTGTACGCAACTAAAGAAATTTTAAGGGAAAGCCTGAAAGACAGGTCACTAGATCAACTTATAAATCTTGCTACTCTTCCTGGTGCTTACAAGTACGCAATGGCCATGCCTGATGTGCACGAGGGCTATGGATCTCCTATTGGGGGAGTGATTGCTACAGAGATAGATAAGGGGGTGATATCTCCTGGAGTTTGTGGATATGATATAAACTGTGGAATGAGGCTTTTCGCTTCAAGTGTTTCTAAAAAGGGATCAGAGGGAAGTCTAAAAAAATTAGCTGAAAAAATACAGAAAGAAATTCCTTCTGGCCTAGGAAAAGGAAGAAGGCTTAAATTTACCTTTTCTCAGATAGATAGAATATTGGAAGAAGGGGTAGACTATCTAATCGAGGAAGGATATGGGAAAGGAAGCGAAGCGGAACTTTGTGAAGAAGAAGGGAGAATGAGCAACGCAGATTCTTCTCTAATTTCAGAAAAAGCAAAAAGAAGAGGGGCGGATCAGGTAGGTACTTTGGGATCAGGAAATCATTTTTTAGAGATTCAAGAAGTTAAAGAAATTTTTCCAGGGGCAGAAGAAATGGGTATTTTTAAAGGACAGGTGATGATTATGGTTCACTCGGGATCACGAGGGCTTGGCCACCAAGTAGCCAGCGAACATATCAACACAATGAAAGGAAAGATGAAAGAGCATGGTATTAGTATTCCTGATAAAGAGCTTGTTTGTGCTCCCTTTCTTTCTAAGGAAGGGGAAAATTATCAAAAAGCACTTTCTGGAGCAATGAACTATGCTTTTGCCAACAGGCATATGATTGGACACTTCATTTCTAAAGCGTGGACGGAAGTATTTGGAGAGGAAAGACTGGAAATGGTTTATGATGTAGCACATAACACGGTGAAGATGGAAGAGCATCAAGGGAAAAAGCTTCTTGTACATCGAAAGGGAGCAACGAGAGCACTTCCTCCAGGGAGCGAGAAGATTCCAGAAAGGTACAAAAAAATAGGCCAGCCAGTGATCATTCCTGGTTCGATGGGAACATCATCTTATCTTTTGCTTGGAAGGAAAGAAGGAGAAGATACATTTTATTCTGTGTCGCACGGAGCGGGGAGAAAAATGTCTAGAAAAGAAGCGACAAGAAAAGCAGAAAGGAGGGATATAAGAAAAGAGCTTGCTCTAAAAGGAATTAACGTAAAAGCGTTCTCGAAGAGAGGAGTGGCTGAGGAAGCTCCGTTTGCATATAAGAATATAGACGCAATAATAGAAGTGGTTTGTAATGCTGGCTTAGCAAGGAGAGTGGCAAGATTTACTCCTCTTTTTGTGATAAAAGGAGAATAATTTTTTGACAGCAGACAATCAAAAAGATAGAATTCAGGAACGATTATTAATGGTTTTAAATTTATGAAAGAAAAAAAGATTGCCAGAGGAATAAGGAAGCATATAAGAAGAGAAAAAGCACGTATTAGAAAAGAGGCTACAAGCAAGGAGGAAGAGGTGGCGAGATTAAGCGATCTTCTCAGCAAGTTTCGGTTAAAATCTTCTAATAAGGATAATTCTAATTTATGAAAATAAAAGAAATTTATAATTTGGCCGTAGAAAAAGGAATAGAGGCAGACTTTAGAGGAAAAGAAAAAATTTCTTGGATTCTTGAAGAAAAGAAGAGGAAGTTTGAGAAGATGAGTGAAGATAAAAAAAAGGAGTTTGACGAGGAAAGATTGGAAAATCCTTTTTCTGATACTCGTATTCTCTACGGAGATAAAGAGAAAAAAGTTAAAAGAGTTCTGGTAGGAATTGACGTTGATGGAGAGGAGCTTCTTCTTGCTAAAGAACTGGGTGAAATAGATTTAGTTATTTCTCATCATCCCCGAGGGAAAGCGCTTGCAGGCCTAGACGATGTAATGGATTTACAAACAGATCTTTTGCACCATTACGGAGTTCCTATTAACATAGCAGAGAAACTCTTAAAGAAAAGAATTCAAGAAGTATCACGTGGTCTTGCTCCAGGAAACCACAATAGAGTGGTGGATACGGCAAGACTCTTAGATATTCCTATGATGTGCGTGCACACACCTGCTGATAATTTAGTGGCAAAAATGGTTGATGAAAAAATCAAAAAGAGCAAACCCTTTCTAGTTGAAGATGCAATAAATTCTCTAAAAGAAATAGAAGAATATCGTAAAGCTGTAAAACAGGGATCTGGTCCGAGATTATTTGCTGGGAATGAGGGAGATCGTGTAGGAAAAATTGCTCTCACAGAGATCACTGGAGGAACAGAAGGATCAGCACATGTTTACGAACATCTTGCTCGACAGGGAATAGGGACTATTATTGGAATGCATATTTCAGAAAAGAATCGTGAGGAAGCAGAAAAAGCCCACATTAATGTAATTGTAGCAGGACATATTTCTTCTGACTCTATAGGAATGAATTTATTCCTTGATTTCCTTGAGAAGCAAGGAATAGAAATAGTTCCTTGTTCTGGTCTAATAAGAGTGTCAAGATAACTTTTTTATCATATAAGTAGACCTTAAGCGGTAGCCATTATTTCTCCAATAATCTCTTGCCCCTACTCCAGAGATTACAGCAATGCTGTCTTGTTTAAACTCTTCTTTCGTTATTCTTTCTGCTATTTTTATTAGTTTTTTGCCGAGACCTTTATGCTGAGGAGAGGTTTTGTCTCTATTTTTTATGAGAAGTTGTTGTCCGTAAGTGTGTATTTCTCTTATAACCCCTGCTCCCTTTAATGTAGAAAGAAAAGGGGAGCTTGTTTTTCTTAATCTTAGTATGGCAAAAAGTCTACCTCTGTCACTGCTTTCAACGCTAAGAAGAACCTCTTTCCCTCCTGAGGCAGAATAGTCTTCCCGAAAGAGTTCTAGTTTTTCTTGAGGGTTGTAATCTGCCTTTATTTCGCGACAACGAATGCAATTACATTTCCATCCCTCTTTTTTGGCTTCCTTTACGATGTTTTCTCTTAAATTGGAAATTTTTGACCCTGCAATGATGCTTTGCGATGGAATATCACGAAAAAGTCTTTGTATCCTTACATAGCGTGGAATGATGTCTTTTTTCACTTTTTTAATTATCTCTATGAGATCTTTTTCTCTAAAAGGATGATATTTTCCTTCTTTCCAGAGAGAGTGTAAAGGAGCTTCTTTTAAAACAGCACATGGGTATATTTTAAGAAAATCAGGACGAAAGGATGAATCAGAAAAAAGTCTTTGGAAAGTGTCAATGTCTTTTTTTATGGTGCTTTTTGGCAGATTTAGCATTACCTGATAACAGACCTTAAATCCAGAGTCTTCTAAAAGCTTTGTCGCTATTTTTGTGTCTTCTACTTTGTGTCCTCTTTGATTAAAATCTAATACATCATCATAGAGAGACTGGACACCTAGCTCAACCATGGTAACCCCTAAAGAGCGAAGTCGTAAGATTTCTTCCTTGGTTATGAAGTCAGGTCTAGTTTCTATAGAAAGGCAGATAATTCGGTGTTCTGCTTTTTCGTTTGTTTTTTGAGCCTCTTTCAGGTTTTTGCTAATTTTCCCATTACACGCATCAAAACATTTCTTAATAAAGTTTATCTGATATTTCTCTGAGTAGAATGACCAGGTCCCTCCAACTATTCTCAGCTCTATCTTATTTGTGGGATGACCAGTTTTTTTTAAAGAGGCGATTCTGTTTTTAACTTGAGAAAGGGGTCTGTAATTATTTGCTACAGCACGCATTACAGCTGGCTCGTTTTTAAGATAACTTTTTGGTGCCCCTTCTTGCAGTGGGCAGTAGATACATTTTCCAGGGCAAGGAAAAGGTTTTGTAAGAACTGAGATGTTGACTACTCCAGAGAGGGAGCGAACAGGCCTTGTTCTTAGCAAGGCAAGAACTCGTTCGTCTTTTCCTTTGGTTTTATGATAAGATTGTAAAAGATCCGTATTAGTGGGAAAATCAGCTTTATATTTTTTAGCCACTTCTCCCTTTATGCGGTTTAAGTCTTTCAGATTATTCACTTTTTCTTCAATTATTCTTTTAACTATTTCTTTTTTAATATTCATATGAGAGAAAAGGAGGCAAAAATTTTAATGGATAAGCTGCGTGAGGATTATAACTCTTTGGCAAGTTCTTTTTCAAGGACGAGAGATCGATTGTGGACGGAAATGAAGTTTCTTTTTAACGAAACGCAAGTAAATGAAAAGGTTTTGGACTTGGGTTGCGGGAACGGACGTTTTTCTCAATATTTTGAAAGTAACAACTATACGGGAGTTGATTTTTCTGAAAGGATGATAGAAGAAGCAAAAGCACGTTTTCCAGACAAAAAATTTTTAATAGCCGATGCAATTTCTCTTCCATTTCCAGAAAATTCTTTTGACAAAGTATACAGCATTGCACTTCTTCATCACATACCTCATCAGAAATACAGGTTACAAGTTTTCCAAGAGATAAAAAGAGTTCTAAAGCCAGGAGGGCGTGTAGCCATTACAGTGTGGGACATAAAGAAAGGAAAGATTTTTTATTTGAAAAATATATTTTGCAGGCCTTTTGGTCTTCGTGATACTTTTTTAAAAAGGCAAAAGTATTATTATATTTTTGCTAAAGGAGAACTTTCTTTTTTGGCAAAAAAAGCTGGACTTGAGATAATTAAGGAAGGAGTTGTTAAAGAGAAGAGAAGGAGCAATCTTTATCTTATTGCTATTAAAAGTATTGACAAAAAAAGCAAAAAGAGTAAAATATGCCCATGATGAAAATAACTCACAAAGCAAGGTTTTCTGCAAGGTGTTGCAATGTTTATGGCATTGTTTCCAACGCTTTTTGCAACACTAACTTTGGGGAGAGTTAGAAAAGATTGGCTAAAAAATAAAAAACAAAAACTCCCCAACACAAGGGGATATTATTTATTATGGGGGATAAAAAATATTATCTAACTAAAGAAGGATTAGAGAGGATAAAAAATGAGTACGAAGAGTTGAAGAAAGAAAGAAGAAAACGATTAAAAGAAGAGGCGCCAGACGCTTTTCACTCAGAAGAAGTTAATCCGGAGTACCTTTCTTTTCAAAAAGAAATGAGTCTTTTGGAGTCAAAAATAACCAAGCTCGAAGAGGTTTTACACAACGGTGAGATAATTAAAGCTCCTCAGAAAAACAGTAAGGAGGTGCAGCTTGGCGCTAAGGTAACTGTTGAAGCAGGGGGAAAGGTGGACGAATTCGTTTTAGTTGGTACAATGGAAGCGGACCCTTCTTATGGAAAAATTTCTGATGAGTCTCCTGTGGGACGTGCTCTTATAGGAAAAAAAGAAGGAGAGGAGGTTATAGTTTCCTCCAAAGTAAAAATTGTTTACAAGATTAAGAAAGTTACCTACAAATGAAAGATTTGTTTAATTTTTTAGTTAACGTAGGAAAGCTAAAAGAAGAAGGAAGAAAAGGGTGGCTTTTCCACAAAATTGACAACCCAGAGACAACGGCGGATCACTCATTTCATCTTGCTCTTTTAGTTTGGACAGTGGGGAGAAAAAAGAAGAATATTGACATAGAAAAAGCCATAAAAATGGCTCTTGTTCATGATATTTGTGAAGTTTATTCTCCTGATTTCACTTCTTATGATGCGGCGGGGATAGATGAAAATAAAGAAATTAAAAAAGAAGATATTGGAAAGCTGGAGCCTAAGGGAGGAAGACCATCTCTCAAACAAAGAATACAACTAGAAAAAATAAAAAAGGAGATGGAGCAAGAAGGAATGAACAAGCTCTTAGAAGGACTTGATGACGATTTAAAAAAAGAACTGTATAATATTTGGGAAGAATATGAAAAGGGGGAGACAGAGGAAGGTAGGTTTGTAAAGCAAGCCGATAAAATTATTAATCTTTTTCAAGGGATGGAGTATCATAAGAAACAGAAAGATATTGATTATAAACTGTGGATGCAAAGAGCAAAAGAAGTTATAGATGATCCTCTCCTTCTTGAGCTCTTAAAAGAGATAGAAGATGACATCGAGATATAGTTTTCATGGTGAAGCCAAATAATTTAATTATAAAACTAATAGGAACTAATTTTTTCCTTAATGCAGGATGGGGGCTCATTGCTCCCATTTTTGCGATTTATATCACCGAACAGGTGCAAGGAGGATCGATAGAAATGGTCGGTTTTGCCGTGGGGACACATTGGATTGTAAAATCTGCACTTCAGCCTTTTATAGCTTATAAGATGGACGTTGTAAAAGGAGAGCGTGATGATATTTCTTTTCTTATAAAAGGAATGATTATGTTTACTGTCATTGCTCTTCTCTATGTTTTTGTTACGGCGATGTGGCAAGTATTTCTTTTGGAGACGATTAGAGGAATAGCTCTTGCGTTAGTTTTTCCTGCGTGGAGTGGGATTTTTACCCGTCATATTGATAGAGAATGGGAGGCGTATACGTGGAGCTTAACAAGTACGGGAATGGGTTTTGCGGTAGGATTTGCTGCTGCCTTTGGAGGAATAATAGCCTCAATTATTGGCTTTGAGATGGTGTTTGTTTTTGTCGCACTTATGGGAGCTATCTCTACGGCTATTATCTATGTAGTACAAAAAGACCCCTGGCTTCAAGATGGGCCACAGCAAGAGGATAAATGAAATGCCTTTTCAAAAATCAGTCGGCACAATTGTTTTTCATAAGGAGAAAGGAGAGATATTTTACCTCTTTTTACTTGCTCCTTCTGTTTCAAATAAGAAGGAGTTTTATTTTGATTTTCCCAAAGGACATGTTGAAAAAGGAGAAAAAGACATAGAGACAGCAAAAAGAGAACTAAAAGAAGAAACAGGGATAGAAGGTGCTTATTTTCTTCCTGGATTTAAAGAGTGGATTAAGTATTTTTTTAAAAAAGACGGAGAGAACTTTTTTAAGATTGCGGTTTTTTTCCTAGTTGAAACAAAAAAGAAAGAGGTTACTCTTTCTTCTGAACACGTAGATTATAAATGGTTTACTTTCACTGAGGCCCTAGAAAATATTACCTTTGAGAACACAAAAAGAGTGCTTAAAAAGGCGGACCAGTTTATTCGGGAGAGTTAACTTTCTCTACTATTTTGGAAAAAGTTTCTGGCTTATTTTCTGCTATCTGAGCAAGAACCTTTCGATCAAGAGAGATGTTTTTGTCGCGAAGCTGCTTTATAAGAGAGCTGTAAGTTGTGTTGTTTTGCCTGCAAGCTGCATTAATGCTTCTGTTCCAAAGCCTTCTCATCTCTCTCTTTTTCGTTCTTCTATCTCGATAAGAATAACTCCAAGCCTTCATTAAAGCTTCTTTTGCTGCTTTAAACTTAGACTTTCTTCCCCAACGAAAACCTTTCACATGTTTTAAAAGGTTTTTTCTTTTCCTGTGAGTCGTTTTCCCTCTTTTTACGCGTGGCATACTAGTACTTTAAAAGTTTTTTAATTTTTTTTGATTCTTCTTTGCTCATCTCTGTGAGACGTCGTAATTCTCTTCTTTTTTGTCCGGTGCTTTTTGCTCGATAATGCATTTGTCCCACGGCACGACGCATCACCTTACCGTTTTTGGTAATCTTGAATCTTTTTACTATTGATTTTCTTGTTTTAGCTTTCATTTTTTTGTAAGAGTGACAGTTATTCCTCGTGGTTCTTTTTTGACGTCTCTTTCTATTTTTATCTCTTCTTTCTCTTGAAGCATCTCTAGAAATTTTTGGACTCTTTCTCTTCCTACACCTTCTAATGCTTTTTGTCTTCCTTTTAAAGGGAGAACAACTCGCACTGAATCACCTTCGTTTAAAAATTTTATGGCTGATTTCACTCTTATCTCCATGTCGTGTTCGGAGATAGAAAAGCCCAATCTTATTGATTTGACTTGAGTTTTCTTGTCCTTGCTTTGCTTTTTTTTCTTCTTCTGCTCTTCGTAAGAATATTTTCCGTAATCAATGACTTTACACACAGGAGGAGTTACGTTGTCTGTTATCTGCACAAGATCAAGGCCTCTTTCTTTTGCAATTTGCAGAGCCTTTTCGATAGGGACTATCCCGAAATGATCTCTTCCTTCAGTAACCAGTCTTACTTCCTTTGCTCTTATTTCATTGTTGGCTAATATTTTTTTCTTTTTCAATTTTATTTTATTTGTGGAGATGGGGGGATTGATCCCCCGTCCAAGAAATAGATCAAAATAAGTCTACAGGCTTATCTTGGTTTGTATAAGGGAGTAAGAAATTTAAACCAAGAGAAATTTTCTTATCCCGAACCTTCTTTTTTCGAAACTATTGAGATAGGTTCACCGCTCAATAGCCCTATTCTCATATATAACACCTCTGATTGCCTATGAGAAATCGGCAAGGAGATGCCTGCATTAAGCTGTTGCTAGTGCAGGTTCGTTTTCAAATAAGTTGGCACTTATTTTAGAATACAAGTTTTACGAGATTGTGCTCGGCCTGCGTTATTTTGTTCAAGGTTCTTGTCGAAACGGTTCATCCCCGTATTTACAACTTTCCCAGTATACACAAAAAAAGTGATTCGGTCAATAGTTTCCAAAGGAAAATTAAGCTTTACTTGACTTTATAATGTGTTGCAATCTCTTGTCGATGTCCTTTCTTTTTAGGTCTTCTCTTTTGTCTTTCTTTCTTTTACCTTTTCCTAGTCCAATTTCCAGCTTTAAAAGATTTTTTTTAGTATAAATGCTTAAAGGAACAAGAGTTACGCTCTTTTCTCCGCTTCTTCCTATAAGGTAATTTATCTCTTTTTTGTTTAAAAGAAGTTTACGATCTCTTGTGGGGTTATAATCTGAAGGGGCATTTTTTGGTTGATAAGGAGGAATGGTGCAGTTTGTAAGGTAAGGCTCTCCCTTTTTTATAATTACATAGGATCCAGATAGAGAAACTCTTCCCATTTTTATTGATTTTACCTCCTGCCCGGAAAGCACCATACCAGCCTCCATCTTTTCCAAGATGTGGTAGTTAAAGTAAGCTTTTTTGTTTTTTATTATAACCGGCATAGCTTATATTCTATCACATATTATAGAAAAAATAGATAGACAAAAGGGTGAAGATAAGTTAAAATGGCACCTAATGCGTGAAATATTAGAAGAAAAACTCAAAGAGATATTTCAGGATACAGATTTTAGATTAGAAAGAGCCTCTCAAGAGCATGGAGACTATGCTTCTGGTCTTGCGTTTCGAATGGCCAAGGAAGAAAAGAGAAGCCCAAAAGAGATCGCCGAAGAGTTAAAAGAAAGGATTGGAGAAAATGCCTTTTTTGATGTTGATGTTGTGGGAGGATTTTTGAACTTTTCTCTGTCAAACGAGATTATCTGGGAGGAGTTTTTTTCTCTATTAGAAAAAGGAGAAGAATACGGAAGGAAAAAAGAAGGGAAAAAAGTTGTGATAGACTACTCTTCTCCAAATGTTGCTAAGTCTTTCGGAATTGGTCATCTCCGCTCAACCATAATAGGACAATCTCTTTACAATATCTATGATTTTTTAGGATGTGATGTGGTTGGAATAAATCATTTAGGTGATTGGGGTACTCAGTACGGGAAGTTGATTTATCAGATAAAAAAAGAAGGGAAAAACCCAGAACAACTTTCTATTGAAGAATTGGAAGAGATATATGTTCGTTTTCATAAAGAAGAGGAGAAAGATCCGAGCCTGGGAGAGGAGGGAAGAAAGTGGTTTTCCAAGCTGGAGAAGGGAGACGCAGAAGCACGGAAAATATGGGAGATATGCAGAAACAAGAGCTTAGAAGAGTTTGACAAGATATATGAAGAACTGAGAATAAAAATTGATTATACCGTAGGAGAAAGCTTTTATGAAGACAAACTTTCAGAAGTTATTGAAGAATTGAAATCAAAGGAGGTTGCCAGGGAGAGCAAAGGAGCGCTAATTATAGAGTTTGAAGACATGCCTCCAGGAATGGTTCTAAAGTCTGACGAGGGAACAACATACCTTACTCGTGATCTTGCCGCTATGAGTTACAGAATTAAAAAGTTTTCTCCAGATCTTATGATTTATGAAATAGGAGCGGATCAAACACTTCATTTAAAGCAGCTTTTTGCTGCTACAGAGATGCTTGGATGGAAAGGTGACACAAGTTTAGTTCATATTGCTCACGGAATTTTTCGTCTTAAAGATGGCAAGTTCTCCACAAGAAAAGGGAAAACAGTACACCTTCGGGAGGTGCTTGATCTGGCAAAAAAGAAAACAGAGGAAGTTATTAAAAATTCTTCTATAGAGCAAGATCTTTCTAAAGAAGAGAGGGAAGAGATTATAAGGTCTGTTGGCGTGGGTGCAGTTAAATACAATGACCTTAAAAAGCACTACAAAAGAGATGTTGTTTTTGACTGGGATCAGATTTTATCTTTGAAAGGAGACTCCGGTCCTTATCTCCAGTACACCTGCCTTCGTTGCAAGAGTGTGCTAGAAAAGGGGGAAGCGTATACGGCAAAAAAAGAGAATCTGGAAGAAGAGGAAAGAAGAGTTATAAAGAAATTAGTTCAGTTTAAAGAGGTAGTGGAAGGAGCAGCAAATAATTTTTCACCGAACATAATTGCCGAGTATGCTCATGAACTTGCAAAAGAATACAATGCTTTTTATGACAAGCTTCCTATTTTAAAAAATGAAAAAAGAATGGCGATTACGGAGGGAACATTTATTATCCTAAAGCAGTGTCTTCATCTTTTAACGATGTCCCTTCCACCTAGAATGTAAAATCTTTAAAAAAGAAAACTATGAATTTAGCAAAAATTGAAGAAGAAGTTTTAGAATTTTGGGAAAAAGAAGATATTTTTCAGAAAACGATAGAGAACAGAAAGAATTCTCCTTTTTTTAGTTTCTACGACGGACCACCCTTTGCTACTGGCAACCCTCACTATGGACATGTACTAGCTTCTACTATTAAAGATGCGGTTTTAAGATACAAAACAATGTGTGGATTTCAAGTCCCTCGGAGAGTAGGGTGGGATTGCCACGGGTTACCAGTAGAGAATCTTATCGAAAAAGAAAAGGGTATAAAAAGCAAACAGGAGATAGAGGAGATGGGTATTGAAAAATTTAACGAAGCTTGTCAAGGCACGGTTTTTCGCTGTGTTGATGAGTGGAAAAAGACCTTGAAAAGAGTGGGAAGATGGGCTGACTATAAAGACGATTATGCGACGATGGGGAATGATTATATTGAATCAGTTTGGTGGGTTTTAAAATCGTTATGGGATCAACAGCTTGTTTATCGTGATTACCGAGTTACTCCCTACTGTTACCGCTGTGAGACGCCAGTTTCCAATTTTGAAGTGAATCAAGGATACGAAGAAACAGAAAATCCTTCAATATTTGTTAATTTTCGGATAAAAAAAGGAGATTTAAAGGGTGTTTCTCTTTTAGCGTGGACCACTACCCCTTGGACGCTTATTGGTAACGTTGCTCTTGTCGTGGATCCTGAGAAAAATTACGCAATAATGGAAGATGAGGGGGAAAAGTTTATTGTGATAGAAGAGAGGCCTTTAGAGGGCGCGAAAAAAATTGGAAATATTAAGGGAAAAGAGCTTGTTGGCTTGGAGTATGAACCTCTATTTAACTGGCTAGCGGAGGAGAAACCCGAAGGAATAGAAAACGCTTTTCGTGTTTACGGAGCTGACTTTGTAAATACTGAAGAAGGAACGGGAATCGTACACACCGCGGTTATGTACGGAGAAGATGACTTTAATCTTGGTAAAAAATACGGTTTACCTTTTTTTCATACGGTAAATGAAATGGGAAAATTTTCTTTGGGAAAATGGAAAGGAGAGAATGTCAAAGAGATGGAGGGAAAGATTATAGAAGAGCTTAAGGAAAGAAAATTACTAAAAAAGGAGGAAAAAATAGTGCATAGTTACCCTTTTTGTTGGCGATGTGATACTCCTCTCCTGTATTATGCTCTCCTTACTTGGTATGTGAAGGTGAAAGATTTAAGGGAAGATCTTTTAAAAAATAATGAAAAGATATATTGGAGACCGGAGCACATGAAAGAGGGGAGGTTTGGAAAATGGCTAGAAGGAGCTAGAGATTGGGCTTTTTCTCGTAATAGATTTTGGGGAGCTCCGATCCCTATTTGGGAGTGCGATTCATGTGGCGCTTATAAATGTATTGGCAGTAAGGCCGAATTAACAGAAGAGCTAGAAGACCTTCATCGTCCTTTTATAGATAAAGTAGTTTTCCCTTGCTCATCTTGCAAAGGAAAGATGAAAAGAGTGGAAGAGGTTTTTGATTGTTGGTTTGAGTCTGGTTCAATGCCTTATGGGCAGTGGCACTATCCTTTCGAGAACAAAGAGTTTGTAGAAAAAACATTTCCAGCTGATTTTATAGCAGAAGGAGTTGATCAAACACGTGGATGGTTTTACACCTTGCACATTCTTGCAACAGCACTTACCAAAAAAGATATTGGACTTGGAAAAGAAAGTTCCGCCTTTTCAAATGTCGTGGTCAACGGTTTCATTTTTGATGATAAGGGAAAGAAGCTATCGAAAAAGCTTGGTAATTACCCTGCCATGGATGATGTCTTTTCTCGCTACGGGGCTGATTCCTTGCGCTTTTTCTTGCTCTCTTCTACTCCCATAGGAGAAGATTACCGATTTTCCGAAGAAAAAGTAAAAGAAACTTACAGAAGGGTACTGACTACTTTTTATCACTCTTTTTCTTATTTTCTTACTTACGGAGAAAAAGTAGAAGAAGTAGAGATTATCAATCCCCTCAATATTTGGATGATTTCTCGAGTCAATGAGACAAATAAGAAACTTGTAGAGATGATGGAAAAATATGACCTAACTTCTGCTGCACGGGAGCTTGATTATTTAATCGATGATCTTTCTAACTGGTACATAAGAAGAGCAAGGGAAAAATTTAAAGAAGGAAGCAAGGAGTTTTCTTCGACTCTTTTCCGAGCGCTCGTTTCAATTTCTCAGATGCTTGCTCCTCTTGCACCTTTTCTTTCAGAGCACGTCTACAAGGAGTTAACAGGAGAGCTTTCGGTGCATCTTTCCAAGTTTCCAAAAGAAGGAGAAATAGATAATGAAATTCTTTCTGAAATGAAGAAAGTACGTAGTATTGTCTCTGAAGCACTAAGGCAACGTGCACAGGCAGGAATAAAAGTAAGACAACCCCTTAGTAAATTAGAGATAGATGAGAAAATAAGAGGAGATCTGGTTTATCTTGTTTGCGAGGAAGTTAATGTAAAGGAAGTGGTGGAGGGAAAAGAAATTAAGCTTGATTTAGAGATAACTCCTAAATTACAAGAAGAAGGAGACGCGAGAGAAGTTACAAGAGTAATTCAGAATTTGAGGAAGAAAGGGAGCCTCACTCCAAAAGACAACATAAATCTTTTTTATGGCAAAGAACTTGAAAATCTTTTTCAAAGTAAGGGGGAGTCTATAGCAAGAGATGTCCTTGCCAAGAATGTTTCTCTCCTTCAAGAAGACAGCTCTCCAGAAGTAAAAGGAGAAGTTAGTGTTGGTAATGTGAAAGCGATAATAGGAATATCGAGGGCTTGAAGATATGTTCACTCACCACTACACGGAAGCAGTGATTCTTTCCGAGCTCATAAAAGGAGAGGCGGATAAAGTTTTTACCGTCTATACTCGGGATTTTGGAAAAATTAATCTTCTTGGTAGATCAATTCGTAAAGGGAAATCAAAGTTGGGAATGAATTTTCAGCTCTTTTCACACGTTAGGACGGGATTTATTGAGGGTAGAGGATATAAAACCATTACCGATGTTTCTGGTGTCTCTTCTTTTAAGAAAGCGAAAAGAAATTTAGGCAAACTATCTCTCTTTTATCGTATTTCAGAACTATTCCTTACCTTTATTAAAGGAGAAGAAAAAGATGAAAAAGTTTTTATTTTTCTTTTAAGTGCTTTCGAAGAGATTGATAAAGCAGATTTTTCTGTAAAAGAGATAGAGCTTTTCTACTGTTTTTTTTCTTTTCAACTTATGCGTTTTTTAGGGTACGAGCCTCATATTCAAAGTTGTGCTGTGTGTAAAAAAAAGATAGAAAAGGATTGTTTTTTCGACCTAGAGGAAGGAGGTGCTGTTTGTTGTTTTTGTTTTAAAAAAAAGCCATTTAGTGTATACTTGAAAGATATTAGAATTTTAAGTTTTTTTCTCCACTTAGACATAAAAGATTTTCCCCAAGACGCCAAAGCCCCAGACTATCTTTTAAGTGAATTTCTCTTTTTTGTTTCGGAGAATCCATATTTTAAAAAATAAATATTATGAAAAAGTTAATCATTATTCTGTCAATCTTAACTCTTCTTGTAGGTGGAGTTGCCGTTTTTTATTATTTGCGTACTGCTTTTCCGGGAGATGCTCTTCGTTTTGAAATTGATAGCCCAGAGAGAGTCGAAGCTGGAGAAAGAATGCAGTATACAGTTCGTTACAGAAACAACAGGGATACCAGGCTAGAAGACATGATTCTCACTTTTGAATATCCAGAAAACGCTATTCCTTTAGAAAGTGAGAATGAGAACATAGAAAAAAGAGGAGAACTTCGACGAGTTGTAGATATTGGTGAACTGAACCCTGGTGAAGAAGGAAGAATAATTTTTGAAGCTCGTCTTTTAGGCAGAGATAGAGAGCCCCTAGAGTCTTCTGCATTAATTAGATATCGACCCAAGAATCTCAGCGCACACTTCGAAGAAGAGCGTACTCATGTAACTTATATCGAAAGCGTTCCTATTGAATTTGAGTTTGATTTTCCTGCTTCTCTTGAATCGAACAAAGAGAATACTTTTCGTTTAGAGTATGAGTCCAGAATGAATTATGCTCTTACTGATCTAGAGATCCGCATGCAATATCCTGATGAGTTTGATTTTGTAAGAAGCAGACCACAAACAAGTGCAGAGAAAAGAAATAGATGGGTGGTTTCGGTTTTAAACGAGGGAGATAGAGGCTTTATTGAAGTTGATGGTATTCTGAAAGGAAGAGTTGGCGAGGCAAGGACACTCAGAGCTACTCTGGGCGTTTGGAGAAACGATAAATATATTCCTATAAAAGAAGCTTCCAGAGGAACTTCTATTGCGGAAACAACTCTTTTCCTTGATGTGCTTGTTAACAGGTCTAATGATTATATTGCAAGCCCTGGAGAGATGCTTCATTATGAGGTAATTTTCAAGAATTTAGGGGAAAAAACTCTAGAGAATCTGTTTTTAATGATTGATCTTGATGAAAATGTTTTTGATCTTAATGAGGTGGAGTCACTAGAGGGAAGGAAAAGTGTGAACTCAATTTTATGGAGCTACACCTTTAAGCCTGAGATGCGATCTCTTGCTAAAAACGAGGAAGAAAGCGTTGAATTTTGGGCAAAAGTTAAAGAGGATAATTTATCTTTTAATCCAACTGCAAGGATAGAAGCGACCATAGAAAATGAGAACAGAGTTTTTCAAAATAAAATTAATACCAAACTATCTCTTACACAAGAAGCTCTTTTTGAGAACACTCCCTTTGAACTAGAAGATCCCGTTTCTTCAGGCGGGGAAACAACGATAAACTACGCAGCAAGATGGGAGCTGGAAAACTACTTTAACGATGTTCGGGACGTGACTATCAAAACAATATTACCAGAAAACGTTGATTTTATAGAAGGAGAGGAAGAGGAAAGCGATTATCTTTCTTTTGATCCTTACAAAAGAGAAGTTTTATACACCTTAGATGAACTTTCTGCAAACTCATCGAAAGAGATTTTCTTTAATCTAGAGATCGTTGTCCCTGAAGATATTGATGATGAAAGTATCAGAATTCTTTCCAGTGTACTTGCAGAGGGAGAAGATAAGCGGACAGAAGAAAAGATTACCAAGGAAGCAAGAGAAGTTTTACTTAGAGATAAACTTAAAGATATCTAGTAGATTATGAGAGCTGCAAAAATAACAGGACTGGTAGTGACAGGGATTCTTCTTTTTGTTTTCTTTCTGCAAAGAGAGGAAAGGATTTTACTTGTTACAGCTTTTAACGAAAAAACAAAGGAAGTGACTGTGGCTTCTTGCCCCACCTTTTATTACATGCTCGACAAGCTGGAGAAAGAAGGAATAGAAGTGGTAAAAACGAGATCAACCGCCGAAAGCATGGAAAAATTAATAGATGGCAAAGCAGATTTCTTTATATCAGGAAGAGCGTTGATGCCCGAGGAGCCTGATTTTTTTGCAGAAGTAATAGGTCCAGGTTTTTCTTTTATTTACAAGGAAAGCATTTATATGCATGAAAAGGAGATGGCGCATGTTCCTTTCTACACGGACCTCTCTACAAGCAAAATAAAAGAAAGATTTCCTTTAATAGATGAAAATCTTTATGAGGTTGGAGATGTTTATGATTATCTAGAAGAAGGGATAGGCATTACTTCATTTGAGAACACGGATTATAGTAGAAGTAAAGTTGTTCATGTTTTCCAAGACAACGGAAACAGATCTCGCTACTCCAGGATTCCGGTAATTTATTATTTAGAAAAAAAGGATGATGTATTAAGAATAAAAAGCATTGTGGGTGAAAAAATTAGAAAATATTAATTAAAGAGGAGTATGGGAAAAGAATCTAAAAACCGACGGAGAAGTATTATAAAGCAAAAGAAAAAAAAGAAAGAAAAGCTGGAAAAATTGAAAAAGAAATATCTTTCTTCCAAAAAACCGACGGAGAAAAAGCATATCAAAGAAAAGGTAGAAAGAATAATACCAGATATTTTTGCAGAGGGATATTTAAAAAAGTAAAGACTTTTAAGTGATGACATGAATCCATTTTATCTTTTATTAGCTCTTATTTTTCTTATAGTTTTTACACCTCTTCTTGTTGCGTTTTTTTTCTTTTATTTCACTAAGACAGGGTTTGAGGTTCTTGGTTTTTCTATGGGAGCAGCACTTCTTTTGCTTCTTTTAATGCTAGCAGCCTCATTTATTAATATTCCTCTTGGAAAGAAGAGATTAATAAAAGTTTGGGAGCCTTGTTTTTTTGGTTTTTTCCACAGATATGTTTGGAAAGTACAAGGGATTTCAATAAATTTAGGGGGAGCGATTATACCACTTTTAATCGTAGGATATCTTCTGCCGGGAGCTCCTTTGGAGCCCGTTTTTATCACCACTCTGGTAGTTACATTTTTCTCCTTTTTGAGCGCACGTTTTATAAAAGGTAGAGGAATAATACTGCCTATTCTCTTCCCTGTTATTTTTGCTGTCTTTTTCGCTCTTCTGCTTTCTCCTCAAGAAGCCGCTTCCGTGGCTTTTATTTCCGGCGTGCTAGGAGTTTTAATCGGTGCTGATTTGATGCACCTTCCGCATGTTATGACAAAGAAAGGAGGAGTGATGTCTATCGGTGGTGGAGGTGTTTTTGATGGAATTTTTCTTGTCGGTATAATATCTGCTTTTCTTGCAGGGATATAAAATGAAACAACTAAAAAACAAATCTCCGGATGTCCGTCGCCTTTATGACTTAAAAGAAGTTCTTTATGATCAAAGCTGGGCAAAAAAAGTAGATGACTTTGATGCATACTATATGTACAGAGGAATTGATTATAAAGAGGGTCTAAGATATGATATTACTATAATTCCTTTCAGGATGTTTGGAGAGGAGTTTCCCAAAACGAAGGGGCATTATCACCCAGGAGATTACGGAGAGATTTATATTGTTCTTGAAGGAGTGGCTATTTATCTTCTACAAAAAAAAGACCTCTCCGATGTATATAAAGTAGAAGCAAAACAGGGGGATGTGGTGATTATTCCTCCCCATTATGGGCACATTACAATAAACCCAGGAGAAGAGGACTTAAAGATGGCAAACTGGGTAAGTGAAGGGTTCTCTTCTGAGTATGGGCCTATTTTAGAAAAAAGAGGAGGAGCTTATTTTTATACTAAAAAAGGATGGGTTCATAATAAAAATTATGAAACAGTTCCATTTTTGCAAGAAAAACATGCACAAAAAAACATTCCTAGTGATTTAGGATTTCTTAAAAAGAGTTAAATTATGTATAATAGAAATAATTATATGAGAAAAACAATACTAATTTTATTTGTAATAATTCTAGGCTTAGGTGTGGGGGGGGAGGTAAGTGCAGATGCTTGTGGAGGAAGGACAGCTACTACTATCGGTGACAATGGCTATGATATTGTTGCTATAGGAAACCGATGTTGGACAGCACAGAACTTGAATGAAGTTGTAGAAAGAGAGGGATCAGGCCCTTTTTATGGGGCTTGGAGTTGGTGTTATAACAATAACTCTTCAAATTGTAATGTTTACGGGAGGCTTTATGACTGGAATGGTGCTCTTAGTGCATGCGGTGATGGTTGGAGTCTTCCGGATTCTGGCGATTGGGGAACACTAGCATCAAACATTTCGTCTCTTTACGGAACAGGAGCGAATTTTAGCGACGTTCCAGAGTTTAATACTGACAACACAGGATCTCCTAATGTTCTTGGTGGCCTTCGTCGTGATAGTGGAGGTTTTGCGTGGATAGGAAATCACGGAGCTTGGTGGACAAGTACAAGAGGAAGTCAGTCAACAACATATAATCATCAGGCAATTGTTTATAACATGAAGCCGTTGGATGATGGATTTTATAGCAATACAGGGCAAGGAAACTACATTCCGCACAGTGGTTCAACAGATGGAAGGCACGGAGACGGATATTCAGTGCTCTGTATTCGAACCGGTGGAATACTACCTCCTCCAGGAGAGGAAAAAACTCTTGAAGTACGTAGCATGGTTGATGGTTCTAATAGTCCAGGAGCAGCAATTTGGAATTCCGGAGGATATCTTTCAGGAACGGGAGGAACTACTTCATATGATTTTGAAACCGTCCATCAACTTCATACGGAATTAAGAGCACCAGCAACTCATAATGGTGGAGAGTTTAGTCATTGGGAAGGTTGCTGGACAACAGATGATAGTAGCAGAGAGTGTACAGCTTTTTCAACTGAAGCGGGCACAACAAGGGTAACAGCGCACTATGAAACATCATCACCCTCGCCCCCACCTACTCCTAGTAATGTTTCTTGTGATGCAACTTCTCAGAGTAGAATAAATGTTTCCTGGTCTTCATCATCTGGAGCAACTGGATACAGAGTTTATCGATGTTCTGG
>PWNV01000017.1 GCA_003557645.1 Candidatus Nealsoniibacteriota bacterium | reverse complement strand
CGGTAACTTCATAACTCCCCACTTCTGTTTTCTGAAAAAGCCCTTCTTCGTTTGCGTTGCTCCAAGTAAAATCTGTCTCATTATCGGTAATTAAATTATCATGTTCGTCATAAGCTTCTGCGGAGAACTGAATCGTACCTCCAGATATTGTATTTTGCTCCGTGCTTGGATTGATTTCTACTTTGTTAACGTTACCGGGAGTAACGTAAAGATTTGTTGTGTCTATCATATCACCATTAGTTGTCGTCACTGTTGCCGTTACTTGCCACTCTCCGGCCTTCTCTGAGGTATAAATATTGTCTTCCCAGCTACCTCCTGCGCCGCTTTCAATACTCCAACTCCAACCATCTTCGTCTCCAACCACCTCTCCACGATCATTGTATTCTGTTCCAGTATAATTCTTCTCCTCTCCTGCAGAAACAGTACTTCCTACGGGAGATATCTCGATATAAGGGTCTCCTATGATGTTGAAGTTATTACTTGTATCATCATCTGACATTCCGTTATCATCATAAACTGTTACTTTAATTTGAGCCTCGGTGGTGGGCTCGCTTGGAACAGTCCAGTTCCAAAAATCAGTCTCCGTGTCAGTTATTTTTTTTGTGATATAGCTCCAAGAAGCACCGTTATCTACTGAGTATTCAAGATCTACTCCCGTAACATCACCGCTCCCTGCTGTTATCTCCCAACTTATCTCCTTAGTCTCCTCTTTTATCCACTCCTCACCTCCCAAGGGTGCTGTAATGTTAATCTCTGGAAGAATCATTTGCGCATTATACATAACCAAGGCATAATCTTGGCTTTGATCTCCATCGTTATTGCCATCTTCGGGTATATTGTTTCCAATTACTTTTACAGTGTAAACACCGCTTTCCAAGTTCTCCGAATGAATATACACATTTTCAACATTATTCACATCATCCATTCCATCTTCATTGTTATCAAAATCACTCATCGCCGATTCATTAGGACGTGTCCATCCATCGTTAAAAGAATTACCGATATAAATATCTCCTTCAGGTGAAGAGATTTCCAAGTCAAGATTGTTTTGCAACGTGTAACTACTTCCCGCCGGAGCTTCCTTATCAGTCCACACAAGAGATATCTTTAGGGGTTCTGTGTCGTCTATATATTCAATCTTGTACTTCTTCTCTTCTCCTGTAGCAATAGCAAACTCTTCATCTTCGATTATAAAATCGACTGGAGCATCAATTAATGCTGGCAAGTTAACCATTCCCCACCCTTCATGAGGATTGGGAATAGGGCCACTGCCACTCAAGTCGTAAGCTGTATTAATTAGCATCGCCTTTGCCATCGCTGGGCTCGGAGCTTCAAAGTAAGTATCTTTGTACCACTCTACAAGCACCGCAACAGCTCCAGAAACGGCAGGAGCTGACATTGATGTTCCAAACATTTTTGTATAGGTGTCCCCCGTAGGTCCTGCAGATATCACATCTTCCCCTGGGGCTACTACATCCGGCTTTACTCTATTATCGTTAGTCCAACCACGAGAGCTAAAATCAGAAATATTATTAGGGTTGTCAGTATAATTTGGAAGATAGTTTTCTGTTGATCCCACACTGATTACATTTTTAGCTGTCGCCGGTCGACTAATTCCGCTCTCTCCTTCATTTCCCGCAGAAACAACTATTATCATGGGCTCGTTTTCCTCTGTTGCTCTGTTTGCATCACGAACCGCTTCATCAAAATCTTTTGAACTTTCTCCGTAACCACCAAAACCCGCAGTATAACCCCATGAGTTCGAGTGGATATAAGAGGTGGTATTTTGAGCAACGTGCTCTACAAGATCAAAATCATTGTGCGGCCCTACCCATACCCTATCATCATCAAATACTTTCAATGAATAAAGCTCCGAGTTATAAGCAAGTCCTTGTGCAGCGTAATAAGAGCCTAACTCTTCTTTTATGTTCTCGTCATCAAATTGGTTTATCGTTACCTTCGTCCCTTCGTATGTATTGCCTGCAGCTGATCCAGCAACATGAGATCCGTGCCCATCACCATCTTCCCATGCATCAGGAGCACCTCCCCAGTAATAGCCGGAAACTCTTTCTTGAAAATCTTGGTGATCTTTATTTATTCCCGTATCAACTATGGTGATCTTTTCTCCTTGCCCCGTCCATCCGAGATGATTAACGTGTGCTCCGTAATCAAATTCATTTTCGTGTCCTCTCCAAGGATTATCAGGATCATCGCTTGGATCAAATACCCAAAGTCCTCCCCCTATTATTTGAGATGCCATTTCGTCGTGAAGCTCAGGCTCTTGGTACTCTGAAACATAATACACATCTCCCCGATTAGCGAGTCTAATAATCTGCTCTTCATTCTCATAATCTATTACCTCTCTTCTTCCATCAGAAAAACTAACTAATATTTCTCTCTCCTTTTTCCCTCTCAAAGGTACACGCTGAGAAAATAGTTCTCCGGAAAGTTTAAGTCCGGGTTGATAGATCCCTATTTCCTCAACAAAATAAAGCTTTCTTACTTTTTTTGCTATCTCGGGTGTCATTTTTACTTTATAAGAGTAGCTTGGTATATAGCTAATAACTTCAACATCGTTTTCTTCCAGCTTTCTTCTCCAATTTGGATAAACAGGACCTATCATTTGGACTAGATAAAGGCCTTTTTCTCTTGGATTATAATTTTTAATAGTAAGCTCATTTGGAAATCTTGTTGCTATTTCTTTCAAATTTCCAACAAAAAGCTCTCTTTCTTTCCCCAGGAAACTTCCAAGTACGTCGTATGAGTTTCCTTTGGTCGTAATTATTTCCTTTTCTTCCGGTAAAAAAACGCCCTCAACAGGAGCGCTTCTCAAATCTCCAATCAGAAAAATAACTAAAACAAGTGTTAGCTGAAATAAAATAGTTATCGCTTTTTTTCTGCGCTTTTTATAATACATTGAATTTTTTAATTATAACTTCTCAGAACTGCTTTTACAAACAAAATCCTCCGACTTTGGTCGGAGGCTTGGAAGTAAGTATGTTAGTTTGATATAATTTTTATCTGTCTCTCCATTCTTTCTATTTCATTCTTCAGTTCTCCAACTTCCCTTAAAAGGTTTTCTTTGGAGATTCGTGGTGTTTCTTTCCAGACTCTCCTCATCTCTTCTTCTCCCCACTTTTCTTCCGTTAAAACCAAAAAGGTACGAAGCTGTGATATTTCTTCCATCGAACCGTGAACCTTGTTCATCATTTTACGATGGAGAAAACTTATCTTGTTGTTTATTTCCTCTATTTCTTTTTCTTCTCTTTTCTTCTCAAGGGAAACCACCAAATTTAGAGACATCTGCACACTTCCTTTCTTTTAAGATAAAGAACACACTCTTTCCTCACTATACCATATTTTTAAAAAATGTAAATATCACTGCCACGTCACCTTATAATCTTCCGAAACTTCCTTTTCGTCCATACTCTTCGTTTTTTCCACAACAACATCGCTACTTTTAAAAGCTTCTTTTACTTTCGCGGTAAGATACCCTCTGTGTTGCAAGCACAATAAGGGTGACGTCTTCTCTCCTTCCCTCCTTATCACTACATACTTTTCTTCTGTGCTGTATAAAACGATACTTATCTTTCCAAAACCGTAATGCTTTTCCCAGTACTGAGGGATGACATCGAGAGCCTTTTTGAAAGAGGTGAAATGATTAAGGACAATCTTGTCGAGAAAAGAAATACGAAAAATTTGTTCCCCTAAATTAAAAACATCCTCCTCGCTCCAGTTAAAGATACTATTTGCCTTTATCAGAAAAAGGGCGTAAACCCCTTCTTTGATCCAAGACTCGTCGTCTATCTTGTTAAAGTTTACCAAAGTTCCGGTATCTTTAACCTCCTGCTTTAATTTATTAAGCCCCTTATCTCCTTCTTTTTGATAAACATAATCCAGGAAAGCATACAAAACGGACCCCTTCACCTTTCCGTTGAGATTCTTAAGCTCAGTTACTTTTTTCTCCGATATTTTTTCTTGCATGATAAGAGGGCTAAGAAAAGTCAACCATCTGTCCAATGAAAAGAATTGTTTCCGTATCTGCTTCTTCTATCATAAAGAGAAACGGCTTATTAAACTCTATTATTGTAGGATCTTCTATCGGAGCACTTTCCATCCTCATCTCCACTGCTGTAGCTGCCGCTGCTTCCGTTCCCTCTTCATCAACTTCTATAAAAGAGCTGTGATAAACTTCGCTGATATATACATTAAGCCCTAACTCATCTCTATCTACCATTCTTGAAAAATCAGCCCTCTCTTTGTCAAAACCCTCTACTATTCCCATGATCTGCAAGACTTCTGCTAATTTTATATCCTCCTCTAGTGTGAACTTAGGCAAACGAAGCGTTATTTCTCCTTTTCTCATCTCTTCTTTTACATCTTTTATCGCATCTGCTTTGTTGTAAAAATCAGACAAAGTTCCTTCTTTGGGCATAAAAGCGTGAAAAAGATAATCTCCATTCTTATACTCCAAGGTAACTGCTTTTACGTTCTCGCCTGTTTTGTATCGATAAGTTGCTTTGTTTTCCATCATTTCTACTTCTTGCTCTTCTAATCCATAAAAAGTTCTCTCCGTCGTTCTTTCTTCATCAAACTCCTTTTCCCAAACTCCTTTAAAATAAATTGCATTTACCAGATAAGCGATAACATCTGAAGGTATCGGGCCAGAATCAATGATTTCCTCTATCTTGTCTTCCGTTTTTTCTCTCACCCATTGATTCACTACTTCTCCTTCTTGAGGAAGGTTTCTAAGCTCAGCATCAAAATACTCCACTCCATCGTTTCTATAACTCTCAAGAAAAGGAACATCATCTCTCAAGAAAAAAGAGTTAGCTATTGAGACCTCCGTCTCCTCTGAGACGTTCTCAAGATACTTCTTCAATTCCATCGCCTTCTCTTTAATTTCTGTTTCTTCCATTCCTCTTAAAACAAGCACTTCTTCCATCTCTCTTCTTGTCTCTCCATCAGAACCGACATAGGCAAGCAGAAGAGCCGTATGAATGCTGTAAGGAGATATAAATGCATTTTCGTAGTCATTGGCAATCTCTTTAAAGCTTGCCAGAGCAAAATCATTTTGCCGAGAAGAAAGATCACGAAGCTCTTCTGGAGAAACAAGCTCCATCGCTTTCTCTTCCTCATAGGCATCCCAAAAATAAACTCCTGCTAAAATAGCAAGTCCTAAAACAACGATTAAAACTATTTTTTTCATAGTAAAATTAATTTAATTTTTACATATAAATGATAGCAAAAAAGAGAAAAAAAACAAGATTTGACTTTCTTTTTTCTTCTTCTATAATGCCTTTAAAGGAGAACGTGTTCATTTGCAAGAAAGATTTGAGTTCTATATTTTAAAAAAAGAAAGGATGAGCGGGGATGGATTTACAAAAAATCCAACCAAGAAGCAAGCAGCAAAAAAAAATCGTGCACGCGCTGTTAATGCTTAACATTGCTATGTACAAAGACAACGAACTCTTCGTAGATAAAGACGAACTAATAACAATTGATATAGAACACCTCAATAAAATCTTTCCAATTAAGCGTTTGCTCAAAATGAGCAATTGAGGGTGTAGCTTGCCCTCTTTTTATTTTTACCTCTGTAATGCTATAATGGGAGAAGAATAAATTTTAATCTTATGAACAAAGAAAAAATATTAGAAGAGCTTAGTATTATTCAGAGATGCAAAAAGTATGGCCTTCCCCTACACAGGTGTCCTCAGTTTCTTTTCGTTATGATGGGGATTATTATAATAATCACCATTGTTGCTAGTTATTTTGTTAGTTTGGAGTACTTCATAGACCCTCTCTTGGTTCTTGCTCTGGTTTCCGGAGAAACAATAATTCTTCTCTTTATCTCCCTTATTATAACTAGAAGCTATGAGAATTTAGCAGAAGCTAATCAGCTTAAATCCGATTTTGTCGGTCTTGTTTCTCACCAGATGCAGACTCCTCTAACTGTTATAAAATGGAACTTAGAAGAGATGGAAGATCTGGGCATCTCAAAAGACCAAGAAAGAAATATCGAGGACTTGAAAAAAAATACAGAAAGAATGGTCCAGACAGTGAGAAATTTCTTGGTTATATCAAAAATAGAGGACGAAGGATTGCACACGAAAAAGGAAGAAGTATCACTGCAAGACGAATCTGGAAAATTAATAAAGGAGCTTTTTTCAAAGGGTCCACACGAAATAGAGTTTAATGTAGAAGAAAACGTCCCTACCGTGCTTGCTGACCCTGCTCACGTCACTATTGTTATTGAAAATTTTCTCTCTAATGCTGTTAAATATTCTGATGATAAAATTGAGGTAAATATAAAAAAGGAAGGAAGTAACGTCCTTCTTGAAGTTAAGGATTCTGGAATGGGTATTCCAGCAAAAGAACAAAAAAAGCTTTTCAGTAAATTCTTTAGAGCAAAAAACGCCCTAGAGAAAGGAAAGAAAGGAACAGGTCTTGGGCTATACCTCTCCAAGAAAATTATAGAAAACTTAGGAGGAAAGGTGGGAGTAAAAAGCAAAGAAGGAGAAGGATCTACTTTTTGGTTTTCTCTTCCCGCTAAATAATTAGCAACTCCGAAACCCCTCTTTACAGGAGGGGTTTTTAGATGAAAAAACTTAAAACGTAGTGATTTGTTAAAAGCGCGGAAAAAACAACAAATATAATCATTAACTCATTTGCCACCAGAACAGGAAGATGAGTCCTTTTTAGGACTAAAAGCTTTAAGGAAATAGAGAAAATAAATAAGGCCGCTATTAAAAACAGAAAATAACTAAAGGACTTCAATGGGAAGGAAGAGATTCTTCCCCAAAAAGAAATATACTTTTGATCGTGATTCAACGTCCTTATCACCACTTCGGGAGATCCTACTGCAAAAAACACTTCGTCATCTATTCTCTCCATAAAAACAAAAGACTCTTTTTCTTCGGGATCTTCTTCGAGCAGTGCATCTTCATCCCTTTCTTCTAGAACTTCTTCACCTAACTCTTCTTCAAGAATCTCTTCTTCTTGCTGTTCCTCTTCAAAAACTACCTCTTCAATCTCTTCTTCTGTAACTACTTCGACATCAACAACCAAAGTCTCTTCTTCTACTCTAGAAGCAAGGGGCTGTGTTCCTATTCTAGATCCAAACAACTGAACAACAAAAGTCGCTTTGTTCCCTTTGTACTCTCCTTCTGCTGTTGCAATCCCAATCTCCTCAAATCTTTCGTTAATAATATTTCTTTTATGAGTAGGAGAATCCATCCAAGCCTGATCAACTCTGTAAGTGTCTGTAAAATTAACCGCTAAATTTTCTCCAGCATAGCGATAAATGTACCCAGCCTCATCAAACCAGTGCCAAGGAGTTATTCCTTCGGGAGAAGTATGAGCAAAATACCCCTTACTTGCCATATCATCAGCCTTCATCTGTGCCGCTTTCACAAGTGTAGAATTTACAACAAGAGTATTTACTCTTGCCTCATCTCTTCTTATGTTGGTAAGTTCTACCAATTTTTCAGGCACAATCGCTGCAAAAAAATCTTCAAAAGATATTCTTCCTGTAAAGTTTGCTAGGAATAAAAACTCTATAAAAAGTACCACAAGAAAAACAAGAAGAAAACTTCTTATTTTCAAAAAACAAGACTTATTTCTCTTATTACATGCCCTAATATAACTTTTAAAAGGTAAAAATAACCTTTTTATCTTATTTCTCATGTTCTAGATTATATCAAAAAAGGCCCAAATTATCAATTATGAGAATTCATTTTCTTCCTCTTTTTTTCTTCTTCTTTTAAGGAAAAATATTAAAAACAATAAGAGCAGTATTAAAAGTAGGCAACAGATAAGGGTAGGACAGTCTATCATCTCATTAAGACCTCCAATGGTAGTGCTAAGTCTTTCTGTCCATGGTCTCGGTTCTGGTTCAGGATCCACTACTACGGGATCAATTTCTCTTTCATCTTCTACACCAATCACTTTTTCTTCGGGATCTTCTTCCATTGTTTCTCTTGGAGCCTCACGATCAGGAATAATTTCTCTTTCCGGGTATCGCACATCTTCAACTCCCTCCACAGCTTCTTCCGTTGTTTCTTCCTCCAGTGTAGTAAACTGACGCTCTACAGTTATCGCTAAAGAAGCATAAGAAACACTACGATAATAATAAGTAGTTCCGGGAGTTAATCCGGTAATAGTAACAGAATGGTCACTGCTTCTTTCTTCTGTTCGAGGAGTAAAAAAGGCATAACCGTAAGAAGATTCCCCTTCTTCAAAATCAAACTGTCCAGGAGAAGTATCATAAATTACTTTCCCAAAAGCATCTCGATTAGTGTTCCAGGTGATAGTTGCCGTGTCTTCACCAATATTTTCTATGCTTTCATTAAAAATACGAAAAGCAACGGCTCCCGCTCCGGAAGCAGTTACTACTTCCACTGTTTCTTCTTTGTCCTCTGCTATGAAGGTAAATATAAAATCAAAAGATATTTCTTTGTCTTGATATTCGTCGCCAGAACCTTCTTGAAATTCAATTGCAAGTTGATAGTTCTTCTCTTCATTCTCTTTTATTCCTTCGTTGGATAAAGTTATCGTTTCTCCATCTAAAAAATCCGCTAAGTTTATTGACTCATTTTCCACTCTTAGCTCAATTACTTCCGCTAGATCATAAGTTTGTATGCTATAGCTTCTATCTCCGCCTAAAGTTATGCTCTCATAATCATTGCCGGAATTGTTCTTAATAGTAACCATCCTTTCCTCTTCATCTCCAGGGATAAGGTTCTCGGCGTCAAAAACGGGATCTGGTGTAATATCTATATTGCTTGCCAAAGAAAGTCCAGGCAAAAGCAAGGCAAAAAAGGCTAAAGCAAAGGTTTTTTTAAGAAAACTATTCATTGTCTTTTTCATTATCTGTTAAAGAATCATCTTTCTCCTTTTTCTTCTCATCTTCCTCTTCTTCTATTAAATCATCACTTTCCTTGTCTTTCTCCTCGTCTTCCTTTTTGACAATGTCTTCTTCTTTATCGGTTTCTTTATATTTCTCTTTGTCTTCATCTTTCTTCTTTTCCTTCTCTTCCTCTTTTTCCATTAAATCATCACTTTCATCGTCTTCCTTTTCGGCATTGTCTTCTTCTTTATCGGTTTCTTTATATTCCTCGTCTTTCTTCTCTTCTTCCTCTTCTTCTATGCTTATATCGAACGATTCTCCATTATTTATTTCTTTCAAAACACATTCTCCGTCTTCGTATACACAGCTGTGCTTATGATTAACACATAGTACTTGAGGACATACTTGCTCTGGATATATTTCAACACAATCACATCCACACCAACCACATTGCTTTTTTTCTATTTTCACTCCTTCTTTTATTATTTCCTTTGATTGCTGTTCTTCATTTTCTTCTATTAAATCATCATTTTCATCGTCTTTCTTATTCTCTTTCTCTTCTTCCTTTTCCTTCTCATCTTTTTCCTCTATTTTGTCATCCTCTTTATTGTTATCGTTTTTGCTGCTGTTTTCTTCACCATCTTTACTAACTGAATTTTCCACTACATCGGTATTATCTTTTTTACTTTCATCATCAGAATTTTCATTATTACTATCTTCATTGTCTTTACTGTTGTTGTCACCATAGTCATCTCCCACGTCACCCTTGCTTTTATCGGCACCTCTATAACTTGTATCATCGCTCTCTTTGCTCTCTCCAAAATTACTGTTTTCTTTCTTACTCTCTTTTTTACCTCCTTTATTATCATCACCATTTTTCTGCTCTAAACTTGTCAAAGAATCACTAATGTCGTCATTCCCCTCACTTTTGTCTTGTTTATCTACGCTTTCTTCTGGAACAACATCTACTAAGTGGCTGGAAATATTTTTAATATCAGAAAATCCTTCCCCATAGGGGAGATTTTTTTGCCATGCCTCAAAAACAAAATCAAAATTGCACTCTTGATCAACAATTTTATCAGCATCATCAGGATAAGCTATGGAAAAATATAACCAATGCTCATTTTCAGAGTAGTATTTGTTTCCAAAATAAGGGTGATTATTAGGAATCTGTAAATCATTGTCAGTTCCATCAATGTTTAATTCAAAGTCTTCTAAAAGACCATTATATTTCATTACCATTTTTCTGCTTTCGTGATATTGAGGATCAGAGGGGTTTTCAAAATAATAATTATACCAAACTCTTAATTCTAAAACTTCATAAAATTCTTGACAATTACCTTCTGGCTCTATTCTTGCTCTGTACCTAAAAGGTAAATTTCCCTCGTTTTTAATATATATATCTCTTGCAACACTATCTCCCGGACCCATATTGCCGGCTGTTCCGGAAGGAGTAAAATTACTCCCTGATCTTATAGAAAACTCTAAAAGTCCTGTAGAAAGAGTATTTCCCAAAATCTTCGCTTTATTGGTGAAATAAGCGTGGACTTCTTTAATGCCAAAAACATTTACCATTAAAGCAAGTATTAAGACCGAAAAACAAATTTTTTGAAAGTTAAGTTTCATTTTTCTTTGCCGTGTTTTGAAAAATTTTTCTAACTTCATCTCCTATAATTAAAAATCCAGGAATTATTATTAATATACCAAAACCTAAGGGTGTTTTTACAAAATCTACCAAATATCCCAAATATGGAATACTAAAAAGTGCTTTTCCCATAATATCCTCTTCTTTTGTTTCAGTCATATCTTCCGTAGGGTTTGCGTCTCCTTTGGTAATATAAAGCATCTCCCCTCCTTCAACTTTTACATCTTTTATCCTGTGGGTTGTCGGAGGTGTCCTATCTCCGCCGGTTCTAAAAGTAATAATATCTCCTACCTTATAGTTTTCCACAGGGCTCGTTACTACCACACTTCCCGCCCTTAACGTTGGTTCCATAGATCCAGAAATAACTGTCATTATATCGTAGTTAAATACTGGAACAGCAGAACCCAAAAAGAATATTACAAAAAGTGAAATAATACCGTAAAAGATATAAGAAAGGTGCTTTTTAATGTTTTTTTTCACAATCTATTAACTTTTAACAGGATTTGTTCCCACACCAAGCAATCCAAAAATCTTAGCTTGCTTGGCATAGGAAAAAACCTATGCCTTTTCCGCTTTTTTAAAACAAAAAATACTTCTAATTTCTAGCAATTACTTACCACCCCAGTTCCACGGTATCAACACCAATATTATCAGCCTTTATGGTATTACTAATATGAAGCTTATTGCTTGTATTGGTTTCACCATTAACACTGTTCGGTTCACTAATAATCTTTACAGCTTTGTTTCCTGGGTTTCCAACAGAATATTCTTCAATAGTATTATTCTCGATAGTTATATCTGTTCCAGCGGCTACACCATTAATCCAAATTCCTTCATCATATCCACGCGCTACTGTATTACCTTTAATAACAAGAGAACCTGTAGCATCAGCGCCTATGGCAATATCAAGATTATTATTCTCAATTACAGTATCTTCTGCTCCCCAGCTTCCTATACCAACATGCCCACTATCAAAGTCAATTTTTATAGTATTATTCAGTAAATGTCCTCTGTGAGCAGTACTAGATAAAACTATTCCAGTTGGAACATTGCCACCAGCTTCAACAATGTGTACAGTCAATCCTTCAACTTTAACATCTTCGGAATTAACTTGAATAACTGGCGTTCCACCCGTAAAACCACTTTCTGGATTCCTAACAACTGGATTGGTTAATCCTTTGATAGTAAGGCCTTTCACATCAACCTCAATCATTTCTTCATAAGTTCCTGCAGAAACAAGAAGAGTATTATCTTCGTTCGCATTATCAACCGCATCCTGAATCGTGCTATAACTGTCTCCTGTGTTCACATTTAACACTTCTCCAATTACCTGAACACCTTCAATGACTAAATCAAAATTTTCAATTTCAACATCTTGGAGATTATCTTGACCTGGACTTGAAGGAAAGCTAAACTCCACTTTCAAATCTTTTTCTTCATCTTTGCTTAAAACCCCAAAGTACTCTGCATTTCCATCACCTCTCCAATCTTCCATTGTTTTCTCTACATCAATTCCCTCACCATCATATATTCTCATATTGAGAGTGTTTCTCAAATTTGAGTCACTGGTAGCTCCAGGAATATTTAAGTAGACACTGAGTGCCATTGCAATATCGGCGGAACTGTCATTTTTAACTTCTAAATCATGGGTTATGCTCCATCCAGGATAAATATCCTCAGATCCAAGAAGATTACCACCTGCTACATTTTCATCAATCACATCGTACCAGTTAGTAAAGTGAGAAGCTTTAACTTTCAAATCAGCATTTCCTGTGCTAATAGTACTACCGAGAACCTCAGTATCAGCAGTCCATTGCGCCCAGGTCATTCCGCCAACAACACTGACGACAAGACCAATAGCCATTAAACTAAGTAATATTTTTTTGTTCATAAATTTTTAATTAT
>PWNV01000020.1 GCA_003557645.1 Candidatus Nealsoniibacteriota bacterium | reverse complement strand
TTTAATTACCGATAATGAGACAGATTTTACTTGGAGCAACGCAAACGAAGAAGGGCTTTTTCAGAAAACAGAAGTGGGGAGTTATGAAGTTACCGCTACTTATGAAGAGGTTACATCTTCTGTTACAAAAGTAAACGTTCTTGAGGAGTATAATCTTGTAATAGAAATTATCGGAGAAGGAGAAACCAGCCCCAAAGAAGGAGAGCATTCTTATATAGACGGCGAAGAGGTTGAGCTTACTGCCACTCCAGCCTCCGACTGGGAGTTTGATAAGTGGACAGGTAATCTTTCGAGTTCGGAAAAATCAGTTGCTATAGTCATGGAAGATGACAAAAATATAACAGCTAACTTTAAAAGAAAGGTGGTAAGGTCAGGAGGTGGTGGAGGAGGAGGGGGAGCAACAGCTTCTTCGCCAAAAGAATCAGAAAAAGAAGAAGAGATACAAGAAGAGGAGAAAGAGGAGAAAGAAAAAGCACCAAGAAGAAGTTCTCTAGAAGTGGAAAGAGAATTGGAAAATCTACGTAGTCGTCAAAAAAGAGTAAACAACATTAAGGAAAATCTTCTTTCTTTTCTTCAAATTGAAAAAGTAAAAGAAGTGGCAGAAGAAATTTTGCACTCCCTGATTGAGAGAGCTGAAAATTTAAGCGAAAGGATAAAGGAGGAAGAAGAAAAACTAGAAGAAGAGTTGCAAGAGGTTTTAGAGTTTGAGAGGCAGAAAGAAAAACTAATTTCACAGAAAAAGAGATTAGAAACGATGATGCAAACGATGCTTCTTCTTCAAGAACAGGCGAAAGACAAGGAGGAGATAAGAGATGCCATTGATAAGATTATAGAGAGAATAGAGCAAGCAAAAGAGAGAAATCAAAGAAAAATAGACGAAAAAATTCTTTAAAGGTAAATGGGCTACAAAGAGCAGTATAGAAAAATTGCAGAGACGATTTTAGATATCTTGTTTCCAAAGTTTTGTGTTAGTTGTGGTAAAGAGGGGAGATATCTTTGTACGGAGTGCAATCTTTTTATGTCTGAGGCAAATTTCATCTGCCCTTCTTGTCAGGAAGCAGCTTTTTTAGGGAAAAAACATAAAACGTGCCGTGACAAGGGGTTGGATGGTCTTATTAATTTTTGGGATTACGAGGGTATAGTCAAGAAATTAATTCGGGAGGCAAAAGAAGATCAGCTTGTTGGTATTTATCAGGAAATGTTAGAAAGTGGAGTTTATTGCATGAAAACGAACAAAGAAAGATTTTCCGAGTTTTTATCGTTTTTATTAGATAAAGAAACTACGATTTCTTTTATTCCCAAAGAGAAGAAAAAGTTTAATTACGGTGAAGAGATTGCAAAAAATCTTTCTCAAATCTTCAAAAAAGAAATTATGGAAAGTGGGGGAAAGCAAGTAGTTCTTATTGATGACACGTGGATAAGCGGAGAAACGCTTAAAAAGCATGCCAGAAAAATGAAGGAGGAGGGCGCAGAAAAGGTGTGGGGTTTTACACTGGCCAGAACCCCTTAGGGAAGCGTTTGAAGGAACTCTTCTATAATTAAAATTGATCCAGGACTTATTTCTAGTATTTTTAAGGCCTCCTCTCTCGCTTTTTGATATTCTCCAATCTCCCGATATACCGTAGCAAGGGAAGAGCGGTACTGCATTTCTTCGGGATCTTTTTCGATAAGCTTTTTGTAGATAGGAACTGTTTTTTCATATCTTTTTGCAGAGATATAAGAAGAGAGAAGGGCGTTTAGAGAGTTAACGGAATCAGTGTCGTAGCCCGCCTTTTTGGCTTTTTCTATCATCTCTTCTCCATCTTCTCCTAGAGCAGCTTTAGAGATTCCTGCATAGAAGTAACAATCACTTACATCTCTTATCTCCAGACAAGTTAGAGCAGTTTCAAGAGCACCCGCATAATCTTCTATCCTAATTTGGAGTGATGCTTTATTTTTGTGATGATAGTATCTTTTGGGATTCATTTCAGCAGCTTTTGAATAAGCTTCTAATGCCCCAAGAAGCAATTCTTCGTCTTTTCTGTATTCAAATAATGCTATTTTCGCTGCTCCTAGGGACTCCCATCCTCTCAGAGTAGACGGCCTTATCTCTATCACTTTTTTAACTACATTGTAAATTCGTTCTGTTTTTTCTTCTCCATCATCAAGGCATCTTTCTAAGATATATGCTTTATTAGCGAGAAGATAAGAGTTTATCACAGAATTTTTTTGTGTTGCTTTTTCTATCATTTCTATCGCTTGATCGCATCTTCTCGCGTTTCTGTGCCTTTCTGCTAAGTTAGCGTCTCGATTTGCCGTAAGGGGGGTAATATTAAAAGTATATATAAAAATAAAAAGTAAAGGCAGAGATATCCCAAGAAAGAGATTCTTATACCCACGGTAAGCTTCCCTTTTTGCAAGTTCTTTTTTCATGTTAACCTCTTCTTCTTTGTAACAAAGAGAAAAGATGTATGCTATAAGGAGGAAGAACAAAAGATAGAGAGAAAAGACATCAACAGTGAAAAAGTTTGCTACAGAAAAAGCAATTAAAGCTGCTTGCAAAGAGTGGTTTTCTGCTTTCTTTTCTCGAGAAAGAGCACGAAACGCTAGAAGGATTATGAAAAGAAAAGAAAGTAGGGCAGGGAAACCTCCCCAAACGCCAATCTCTATAAAAAGATTATGCGCTTTATCCCAATATCTGCCGGCATGAATATGGGGGGTTTCTGGATCGTAATGGCGACTGTATGCGTAAGAGAAGTTTTCTGGGCCGTAACCAGTGAAGGGTCTTTCTTTTATTGCTTCCCACCCAGTGATAATACCACCTATGCGTGGGTCTTCTAACGCTCTTTCTGTGTCCAGTCTATTTACAAAGCCAGAAAGTGTTCTGTTTTCTTCTATAAAAGAAGGGAGAGATGCGGTATTTACGTAGTAAACGAAAAAGAGGGAAAACGAGATAAGGACAAGCCCTATCGGACGCAAAACCTTCGAAATCTTTTCCTTTTTTGGGAATAAAATGAAGAAGTAAAGGGAACCTATAAAAATACCTAAAAAGGCAGCACGAGTGTAGGTTAGGAGAACAAAAAAAATTATTAAAAAAAGCAAAAGAAAATAAATACTTTTCGTTTTCTTTTTTCTTTCATTTATTGCAAATCCAAGAAGAGGGAAGACAAGGGTCGCAAGATAGGATCCGAGAACGGTTGGGTTTCCGAAAAAGGAAAAAGGGCGTCTTGATGATTCAACAATGATATCTTCAAAAAGGCCTTGCCATTGAAAAATAGCGGCGACACAAGCTACTGCTGCTACAGCAAAAGAAATGTTCCACACAAACTTCCAATCTTCTTTCTTTAAAAGAAAGAAAAGAAAGTAAGCGAGAACGATAAGAAGAGCAAAAGTTACAAAGCCGCCTCCTCGAGCGGGACTCCCAAAGAGACTGTAAAAAGGATCTACGGAAAAAAGAACGGACAAAGAAAGGAAAAAAAGAAGGAGAAGCGGAGAAAAAAAGAAGATATCTTTTTTTGACCTTATCTTCCCAATGATGTTTCTAAAAATGCTTCCCTTTTCCTTTAAAAACCCCTCATAGAGAAAGAGGAAAAGAAGAAAAGAAAAGATGATACGAAAAAGAATTCCCTTTCCAAAGGCTGGAGGAGAGAAAAGGGGAGGCCATGCTATAATCGGCAAAAGAAGTATCAGGGCAATTCCTATTTTATAGATAAGCTTTAAGTCTTTCATGATTAGATTATAATTTCTTTTACTGGTTTTGACAATCAGATGCTTTCCTTATTACAATAAAACTAGTATAATATGCGATGTTATGTGGAAAAATTATTTAACCATAGTTTCGGTGTTATTGCTGGCTTTTTTTGCTTGGACCTACTTTTTTGCAGAAGAAGAAATTGACCCTGAGAAAGGATTCAAAAAGGCGGTAGAGAACACTTTCCAAGTTAGCTCTTTTCGAAGTGATATCAACACTTCTTTTAAGTATGGAGACATTTCCCCCGTTGAGGGTGTTTTTTCTGGAGTTATGGATATTGATCTTGAGAAGGAAAGGGTGAAAGGAGAATACGCAGTCAATTATTTTTCTAAAGGAACGTCTTTTGATCTTCGAGTTAATATGATTAAAGAAGAAGACGATTTATATATTAACGTTGTTACGGTTCCTTTCTGGGGAGCGGTAAAAGAGGAGGTGAAAAGAGTTGAAAATAAATGGATAAAGATCGAAGAAAAAGAAGATCTAGGCAAGATATTTAAGGAGGGAGAGGGGGTTGCTGAAATTATTTCAGAAAAAGACATGACAGAAATTTTCCTTGGTTTTAGAGATTATCTTGAAATGGAAGAATATAAGGGAAGAGAGATGATAAGAGGCATGGAGCTCCACGCCTACAATGCTCTTTTTAAGGAAGAGAAGGTAAGTGTCTGGGTGGACAGAAACTATTTCATAAGGGAGGTTGTTTGGCAAGGAGAGGTGGTTCTGGAAGAATTGGATTCAATTTCACAAAAAGGGATTATAAGCAAAAAAACAACAGTTAGCCTTTCTAGTTTTAATCAAGACTTCTCTATTAATTCTCCGGAGAAGTTTTTAACTTCGAAAGAAGCAGAAATAGAAATGTTAAGCGAACTGGAGAGAAGAGCGATAGACGAGGAGATTGTGGAACACTTCAATAAAATAAAAGAGAACATTAATTATTATCGGAACACAGAGGGTAGTTATGAAAATCATGAGGAGTCTGAAGATTGGAATTGGATAAAAGAAAGAGTTCCAGAGTGTAGTTCTACATATAAAGATTATGGCGAGTACAGAATAGAAATCTCTTCTAATGGAGATGACTACGCCACCTGGGCTGCTCTTTGTAGTAGAGACAAGGATTATTACTGCATTGATAGTCAGGGGTTCCAGGGACACGTAGAAGAAGAACCAACGAGCTATTATTGTAAAATAGAAGAAATTTAGTATTATATTAGTAACAAGAAAAGGAGGGAAGATTCTTGAATCAGTTACATGAGCTGAGTTCTCCGTTCCTTGAAAATAAGCCTTATGCGTTTCAGAACGCACTACGCGTAGTTTTTGCAAATAAAATAGTTTGTAAAAACACAGCTCTTTCTTTTGCCGAAGAAATTGTTGATTTGATGGTTGAAAAAAAGAACAACGGAGGCATCGTTCTTCTCGAAGATATTTATGAATTGTGGGAAGATGATACCTTCAAGATATCTCCTCTTTATGACAGGCACCATATAAAACCCAAGAGTCGTGGAGGAAAGATAATGATATCTTTTCCCAAAAAGATTCACAGAGAATGGCACAAAGCCTTTGGAAATTTATACACGAAAGTGGAGATAATAATATTTCTTGAAAAAATATTCAAGGAAGAAGTGGACAGTTTCCACGAAATAAATAAAAATATTAAATACGCGAAAAGAGAGGCTAAGAAATTAGAAAAGGCCGGCAATTTTTAGCCGGTTTCTTTTTTATGTGATAGAATAATAATCAAGCTTATTATATAAAGAGAAAAAAATGAAAATACTAATATCTTCGCTAACTTATCCCTTATTAAACGGAGTTACCGTCTCTGTTAATACTTCTATTGACGGATTTACGAAAAGAGGGCACGAGATGAGAATTATCTCTCCTTCTTACGAAAAAGGAAAAGCAAGAGAAGAACATTATCCAGTAGCTTTCTCTTCGGTTGCTCGGAGTGTCACAGCTAGCATTTTTAAGAAAAAAGAAAGGGTTTTTGGAATTAAAGCAAGAAGTCAAATAAAAAAAATAGCAGAAGAGTTTAATCCTGATGTTTACTGGCTGCATACGGTAAGTTGGGCTCCTAATGCTTTTGAGACACAGATGATGAAATCTAAAAAACCGAAAGTGCTTTTCTATCACACCTATATAGAGGAGTATGGAAGGATTTACGCAGGAACGATGGGAGCTTATGCCATGAGAAGAAGAAGTAAGGAGCTTTGCAACAACGTTGATGCAGTTATGGTTCCCGGAGAGGCGATGAAGAAAAAACTTTTAAGTTATGGAGTGAAAACTCCAGTTCATGTAATTCCGACAGGATTAGAGCTTCCTCCAAAACCGTTTTCCAAAAAAGAACTACAAGAAAGGTTTGGAGTTCCCAAAGCAGTGACAACAGTGCTCTACGTTGGAAGAATTTCCAAAGAAAAGAATTTGGATATTTTACTTGATACGGCAGAGGATTTTAAAAAGAAAAACGTGAAGGCAAGGATTCTTTTTGCTGGGCCGGGAGACATTGAAGAGATGAAGGAAAAGGCGAAAAAGATGGGAATTGAAGATATGGTTGTTTTTTGCGGACCCCTTCCAAAGGAAGAAGTTCAAAGAGTTTACGGAGCTTGTGATATTTTCGCTTTTCCATCTAAAACAGAAACTCAGGGATTGGTTGTCATGGAGGCGATGCTTGCAAATACTCCAGTAGTTGCTATTGAATCTCCTGCGCAGGAAGAATTTTTTCCGGAAGGAAAAGTTGTACTAGCAAGAAGTGATCAAGAGTTTAGTGAAAAAATAATAGAAACCATAGAAGACAAGGAGAAGAGAAAAAAAATGGCAGAAAAGGCGAAAAATTACGCTGTCAAAAACTTTTCCACAAAAAGGATGATAGAAAAACAGATAAAGGTGTTTAAAGAAATTTTAGAAAGCTGAAAACATTTTCGGTCTTAGTAAAAGGCGGAAACTATGTTTATCTATTATAACAAAGATTATGTTTAGAGATTCCATAGAAGAGAGAGACCCGTTTTTAAATCCTTCGAAAAGGGATTTTCTAGAAAAGGAGTCGCTTAGAACTAATATGAAGATTATAGAAGAAAATGCCTCTCAAGAGAGAATAAGGATGGAGGATTTTATAGAAGATTATGGAGAAGAGGAGATAGAGTGGGACAAAAAGTCTGCTAGAAAATTAAAAGAAAGATATGAGCAGAAACAGTTAAAGCTTCCAGAAGAAGAGAGGGAAAATCATAGGATAGCAAAGATGTTGGAAAAAGTTATTGAAGAAGTAGCCGAGCTCAACGAGTGGTTTGGAGGAGAAGCAGTAGTTATTAAAACTTGTGATTACGATGATTACAAGAACGGAGTGGATCTAGTGTTGGAGTTTAACGGCGAAAAGAAGAGAAGCTTTCTTGCTGTAGATGTTTGTATGGCTTTTGACTATGAAAGAGTGGCAGGGAAAGTAGAAAGAAATTTAAACAAAGTAAAAGATGAAGATGCTCCTCTAGAAGTTAAGTATTATTGTTCAGAAATAGAAGGAAGTGATGGAAAGGTTTATAAGGGGAAAATAAAAAAGGCGGTTCCTGTAGTAATTGGTATTGACAGAAATAACGCGGAAGAGCTTTTTAATGATTGCGCAGAGCTTTTACAAACCAAAAACAAAGAAGCAAAAACAAGGGTGCATACCAGCAAGGCACAAGTGATCTTCCTAGAACAGATAAAAAATCAGTTGGAACTGTATAAAGAGTCATTAGAGGACAAAAGAATGCTTCGGAAAGTAGAAGATCTTTTATACATCATTGCCAACGTGAGAGAGGAAAAGAAAGAAGAAGGGATTGTAAATGATGGAGTAGACAAAATGGAGGAGAACATCGAAAGAGCCTGTAAGCGGCATCTTAGTATATGAATAAAATTGCTTATTTTTCTAACACAGATTTCTCTCTTCATAATTTTCGAATGGGGCTGATGAAAGAGATGAAGGCAAGGGGATTTTTTGTTATTGCTGTTGGAAGCTCTTCAGAAGAAAGATTCAAAGAAAGCATTGAAAAGGAAGGAATAAGTTTTTTTGATCTTCCCTTAAAAAGAACGGTAGATTGGAGGGGTGGTGATTTTTTGTATATTCTTCGAGTTTTTAATCTTTGTAGAAGAGAAAGGATTAACTTTTGTCATAATTTTACCTCTAAACCCAACACTTTTGGAGTTCTAGGTCAAAGGATGGCAGGAGTGGAAAACATTTACTGCACAGTTAATGGACTGGGATATGCCTTTCAAGAGGAAAAGTCATTTATCAGGAAAATCGTTGTTTTTTTATATAAGATTTCTTTTCGTTTCTGTAAAAAAGTAATTTTCCAAAACAAACAGGACATGAAAGACCTTTTAAGAGAAGGGTGTTTAAATAAAGAGAAGTGTGTTCTTATAGAAAGTTCTGGAGTTGATATAAATTATTTTAACAAAAAAGAAGCCTTAAAAGAAAAGTTGCCTAGGAAAAAAGAGGAAGGTGAAAAGATTGTTTCTATGATTTCTCGAATGCTATATGAGAAAGGAGTCGGAGAGTTTGCAGAAGTGGCAGAGAGTTTAAAAGGAAAAGCAACCTTTCTTCTTGTTGGTCCAGTTGACGAAAACCCCTCCGCGGTTCCCTTAAGAGAAATTAGGAAGTGGGAAGAAAGAGGGAATATAGAGTACCTTGGTAACAGTAGTAATGTCAGAGAGATTCTCTATTTATCTGATATTATAGTTCTTCCCTCAAAGTATCGAGAAGGTGTTCCAAAAATCATTTTAGAGGCTGGGTCTATGGAAAGGGCGGTTGTAACCACAGATATTCCAGGGTGTCGTGAAGTAGTAAAAGATGGGGAGAGTGGTATCTTGGTAACTCCAGGAAATAAAGAAGAGCTGGCAAAAGCAATAAAATTTCTTCTTGAGAACGATGAGGATCGAGAAAGATATGGCAAAAGGGGGAGAGAAATTATAGAAGAGAGATTTGAAGAAAAAAAAATAATAAAGAAGACAGTGGAAACTTATGGGCTCTGAAAAAAGATTCCAAAGAAAAAAGGAAGACTTCATATGTGAAAAATGCAGAACAATGATTAAGGGAGAGGGATACACTGATCACTGCTCAAAATGTCTTTGGTCTAAGCATGTTGATTTAAATCCAGGAGACAGGAGAGAGAGCTGCAAGGGACTTATGGAGCCTGTGGGAGTAGAAATAAAAAAAGGAGAACATTTTATACATTATAGATGTGTGCGATGTAAGTATCGTCACAGAGTGAAATCAGATAAAGAAGACAATCTGGAAGAAATTATAAAACTTAGTGAAAATAAAATATGAGCCTAGAAGAAGATGTAAAAAAAATATTACAGGTTCCTTCGAAGGCAACAGAAGGAGACGAGAATCCTAATCTTGAGTCAGAGCTAGGAGTCTTTCTGGTAAAGAAAGGGTATATTAGGAGTATTGAGGAACAAGCTCATAGTTGGGGATTTATCTATTCTAGTAGTGCAAAGAAAATTTATATATCCAGAGAATGGATGCCCAAAGAAAAGTGGGAGCACTGTATTTTTAGGCTTGGAATGAACAAGGAAACTAATGAAAATTTTTATCCTGAGAGAGGAGAGGAGACCAAGAAATACCGCTTTCTCCACGAAGTAAGTCATGCTTATCAGGAGCTTCTTTTTTCAAAAGAAAGCTTGGATGATTCAAAGCTGTGGCATGAAAAAGCGCTAAACGGAGAAATCAATTCTTGTTTTTCCAGTCTTTTTAATTTTTGCTTTCAAAAGAGAGAAGAGGAAACCAAGAGAGGTCTCTCTATCTGGGGAAATGCTCCTCAATATGACTATCTTCAAGATGAAAAAATTCCTAACAGAGTGTCGGAAATCGCCGTGAGGGCACAAGAAGATGCTAATGAACTTGTAACAATGTATATTTGGCACCCCGAATATTTTCAATCTTTTATAGAGCATTTATTAACTTCTTCAGAAAAAAAATTAAAGGAGGAGTGTTTTATAAAACTATCCGAGAAAGAGGGGGATTACTTAAAAGAAATTATCAAGCAATACGTAGAAGAGATGAAAAAGGAAATTGATTTTAAGGTAGAAAGAAAATCTGATTGAAAGGAATTTGCTTAAAGTGTTATTTATTGTATAATTTAACTAGGAAGGAGGGATAAGAGATGAGAGAAGGGTGTGTTCTTTTTTGTGAGAAATGCAAAAAGAAAAACGATTACCTTGAAGGAGAAAAGAGAAAGTGCAAGTATTGTGAGAATATAATCAGCCTTGAAAAGAGAGTAGAGAGATTGGTTATTGTTTTAAATCAGAAAGGATTTATTACGGAAAAATCTTGCGAAGGCCATCAGGATGGATTTGACACAGAGAGAAGATCTTATCCTTGGGTATCTTTTATTGATGAGAGTATGGAAAATATATCATTTATAGAAGAAGTGATCGGGAAGTGCTTGGTTGTGAAATGGTGTTTTAGCATAAAAGAAACTACTCTAGGAGTTAGGTACATCTTAAAACCTGAAAAGGAGAAAGGAGAAGATTTGCAAGAAGCAGCTGATAACTTAGCGGACTTTCTTTGCAATTACAGTTATAGGGGGTAACCCCCTTTTTCTTTTTTATCTTGTGAAAATGCTTTTATGGACTATTATTAAAATATGAGAAATTACAAGTTTATCGCAATTTTCGTGCTTATTGGAGATTTTTTCTTTTTTTATCTCTCCCTTTATTTTGCGCTTTTTTTAAGAAACTCTTTCACCCCCTCTCCTAGAAATTTCGAAGCATTGCAGGAACCTTTTCTTTACCTTTTTATTGTCTGGGCTTTCATGCTTTTTATTATGGATCTCTACGAAGCCCCGTTTTTTCGTAAAAGCTTTCATTATTTAAGAGGATTGGTTGTTTTTTTTACAATTGCTGTTGGTATTGGAACCGCTTATTTTTACCTTCAACCACAGCTTGAGTTGACTCCTCGTGCTATTCTTTTTCTAACAGCGGCAAACTTTACCGTAACGCTTTCCGTGTGGAGATATTTCTTATCTTTTCTTTTTAATATAAGAAATTTAAAGAAAAAAATAATAATAATCGGTTTTTGCAGAGAGCTTGAAGAGATATTAAATCGAAACCTTTCGGGATATGAGATAATAGGAGTTTATGATATTAAAGGAACATTGAAGAAGATAGGAGAAGACATAAAAATAAATGATATTACGGAGCTCAAAGAAAAGGCCCAAAATGCCGACATAGCCGTGCTTACTCCGCAAATAAAAGAAGACAGAGAGACAATAAAGGAAATATTTTCATCTCTTCCTTTTCGTGTTTACTATATAGAGTTCTCTACTCTTTACGAAGAAATAACAAAAAAAATTCCACTTTACTCAATAGATGAACTTTGGTTTTTAGAGAACATCTCTTCTCCTAGGAAAAAAATAAGCGAACTAATAAAAAGAGCAATAGAGATAATTTTTGCTTTTTTTGGAATTATTTTTACTGCTTTAATTTTTCCTGTTATAGCACTTTTAATTAAGATAGATTCTCCGGGAACCGTTCTTTACAAGCAAGAAAGAGTTGGAATGGGGAAAAAATCTTTTTCACTTTACAAGTTTCGTACCATGAGAAGCGGGGGAGAGAAAGAAGAAAACCCTTGGAGAGAGAAAGAAAAAGGAGAAGTAACCAGGGTGGGGGGAGTTTTAAGGAAGATACACCTGGATGAGTTTCCTCAATTCTATAATGTTTTAAAAGGAGACCTTAGCTTTATTGGACCTCGTCCGGAGTGGACTAAACTTGCGCGGGAGTTTGAAAAAGAGATACCTTTTTACAATTTACGCTATTTAGTTCGCCCAGGTCTTTCTGGGTGGGCTCAGCTTCATTATCCGGCATCAACCTCAATAGAAGAGGCAAAAGAAAAATTTAAGTATGACTTATACTATATCAAAAATCGCTCTTTCTTTCTTGATTTAGTAATTGTTTTAAAAACCTTACGTACTGTTTTTTAAACGGGAAACTGCTATAATTAAGAGGTTATGATTATAGTTAAAGTACTGCAAAGCTTTCTTTTACCGAGCACGTTTCTCCTTCTTTTTATTGTAGTAGGTTTAGTGTTGCTTTTATCGCAAAAGAGGAAAAAGTGTGGAAAGGTGCTTATTGTGCTTGGAATCTTGTTTTATTTTCTTTTTTCCACGACACCGATAAGTGATTTTGCTTTAACGCCACTGGAAGAAAAGTATAGGCCGTTATCGCTTGATGATGTGGCAAAATCAAACAAAACAGTACTTCTCCTTGGAGGAAGAGAAAGTAATGTTTTGCGTGGAAGTGAAGTTTTGCGCATTTGGCATCTTTCAGAAGAGCCAATGAAAATAATTATTTCTGGCACAGATCCATTAATTCAAGCAAGTGAAGAGGCGATAGCAGTAAGGAACTTTTTTATTCATCGCGGAATACTACCAAGCGACATCACGATCGAAGGAAAATCTAGAAATACGCGAGAGAATGTAATGAATGTAAAAAAAATAGTAGGGGAGAAGGATTTTTTCTTAGTCACTTCTGCTTATCATATGGAGCGATCTATACGTGAGTTTGAACGCCTTGGCGCTAATCCTATTCCAGCTCCTACAGACTTTAAAAGAAAAAGAGGATCTTCTTATCATTTTTTAGATTTTCTTCCCAATCCGCAAAATTTAAGAAAATCAGATCTTGCTTTTCACGAGTATTTTGGGGCAGCTTATTATCGTATAATTCCTCTTTTTGCATCTGAAAATTAGAAGATAATGTCTTGCACAAATTATAAATATTAGTTATTGTTAGCTTAAAATGAAAAACGAATATACAATTTTTGATTATCTTAAAATAATTATCAAAGAAAAGGCTGTTGTAGCTAGCGTAACTTTTGTTGCTGTTCTTACCGCTGCTTTTTTCTTTTCTCTTACACCAACCACATATGAAGGCATTTTGACGGTGGAAGTTGATGATATAGATTATTTTTTAGAGATGGATTCGGACTTAGAGATCGTTGAGGAAGAGAATATAATAAAGATTGTTCTAGAGGGAACAAACAAAGATGAAATTGAAAGCATTCTCAGGAGGAAAGTTTTAGAAATAGAGGAAGAATATGAAGAGATAATGCAGGATAAAAAAGAAAGACAGGAAAGGAGAATTAATTTACAGCGGAAGATGGTAGAGTCTCTTGAAGATCAGCTAGAATATCTTCAGTCGCAAGCGGTAACCCTTAGAGAGATGGCGATGCAAGAACGTGATGCAAGTATGATTTTTTTCTTTTTTACAGCTCAAGAAAGAGCGGAAAATGTTAAAAGAGAATTATTGAGAGAGTCCTTTGATCTTGAAAGTATGGAAAAGGAAAAAATTGACACAAGAGAAATGGTTTTAGAAAGTTCTTCGATAGATATTACCAAAGAAAGCCCGCAACCGGAAAGAACTATTCTTTTGGCGCTGTTTCTTGGAATTATTTCTGGAATTTTAATTGTTTTATTTAAAGATTGGTGGAAAAATGAAAATGCGATTTAAACTATTACTAGGTTTTTCTTTAGCTTTATTAATCCCTTTTTCTGGAGAAGCTTTTTCTGTGGGAGACAGGGAGGATTTTTTCATAGAAAAATCATATGATCTTCAAGCAAGAGAGAAGATCGATGTAGAGCTAAAGCGTATTACCAATAAAGCTTATTTTTACGTTGATGTGGAGTGGTGGGATAATCTTAGTGAAGAGAAAAAAGCAAGCAAAGAACAAGAGATTTATCGCCTCGGATCGGAGTTTGAGTATAATATTTATGATAAAATTACTTCCAAATTTGGAGCGAAACCAAGCCATGAAGTGACTCCGAGTGATCGTATTTTTGTTCTTTTTCATCCGATGCACAAGAACGCAGGGGGTTATTACAGAACTGGAGATCAATACTCGAAATTTCAATATTCAAGATCAAACGAGAGAAATATTGTTTATCTTAATACCAGCTACATTGTTGATCCGATAATGCCTGGCCTTTTAGGGCATGAGTTTATGCATCTTGTAACTTTTGCAGAAAAAACGGAAAAACATGGAGTACAAGAAGAGATTTGGCTTAACGAGCTCAGAGCGGAGCATATGCCCACTTTCCTGGGCTATGACGATGAGTATGAAGGAAGTAATCTCGAGAGAGGAGTAAATTATTTTTTACGTGACCCGGACATATCGCTTACTGAGTGGACAGGACAAAATGCGGATTATGGAACAGTAAATCTTTTTGGGCAGTATTTAGTAGATCATTATGGAGAGGCAGTTCTCTCCCGCTCACTGCAATCAGGCCTTGTTGGGATTCCTAGCATTGATTATGCCCTAAATAAAGAAGGTTACGATGTTACATTTTCTGAGGTGTTTACTGACTGGACTATTGCTGTTTACGTTAATGATTGTTCTTTAGGTGAGCGTTATTGCTATAAGAACGAACACTTAAAAAATCTACAGATAAGTCCAACTATTAACCTTCTTCCTTTTACAGAGCAAGGATCCCTTAGTGTTGATTATCGAACAAAAAACTGGGCTGGAAACTGGTATCGTATCATAGGAGGAAAAGGAACACTGTATTTGCAATTTGAATCCCCAGAAGGAAAGAGATTTGAGGTCCCTTATGTCTTGTGCCAAAAAAACGGAGAGTGCGAGGTTCTTTTTCTTGATTTTGATGAAGATGAGAAGAGAGAAGTTTTTATTGATGGATTTAATTCCAAGTATGAATCAATTACTTTGATTCCTACAATGCAACAAAAGTTTCAAGGATTTAACGGAGCGGAGAGCAGCCATCTTCTCAGGTGGGAAGCAAGCATTAAAAATGATATAGAAGAAGAGAAAGAAGAAGTTCTTGATTTAAGACTTATCTTAGAAAGATTAGCTTCCATTGAAAAAAGAATTATTGATTTAAGGAACAGATTGGGAAGAGATTTGCAACATCAAATGGGAACAGTTTCTTGTACAAGCATTGATAAAGATCTTCGCTATGGAATCAAGAACTCAGCAAGTGTTAGATGCTTACAAGAGTTTTTAAAGGGTCAGGGAAAGGATGTTTATCCAGAAGGACTTGTAACTGGTAATTTTCTTGAAATGACAAAAAGAGCAGTGATTCGTTTCCAAGAGAAACATAAAGAAGACATTCTCTCTCCTCTTGGATTATCAAGGGGTACTGGCTATGTAGGAAGTCGTACTAGGGCTTTTTTGAACTCTCTGATAGAAAGTTAAAATGAAAACGGCGCTAAAATTTGTTATTAGCTTGGGTTTGGGTATTTTTCTTTTCTCCTATGTACTAGAGAAATCAGGACTAGGTACGATCGGTGAGGCTGCCGGTCTTTTTTTAGGATTAGAAGGACTTTTCCTTCTTTTTCTGACCTGTTTAATTGTAATGGTTGGTGCAGTTCGCTGGAAAAGTATTTTACGTGCGGAGGGAGAAGAAGTTCCCTTAATGATAGTTGTTCGCTATTTAGTGAAAGGATTTACGGTAGATTTTTTAACACCGTTTTCTCTTTTTGGAGGAGAGGCAGTCAGAATTTATTTAATGAAAAAAGAAGTAGGATTAAAGAAGAGTGCCTCTTCCTCGATTATTGACAAAATAATGGATGTTACCACTCACTTCCTTTTTCTCCTTTTTGGGTTGATTTTACTTTTTCTTTATACTTTATCCTTTCAAAACGCAGTTATCATTTACGGCGCAGTGATTATTCTGGTTCTTTTTATTGTTCTTTTTTTCTTTTATCTACGCGCTTTCAGGAAAGAAAGTATCGTGAGACAAATCTTTAAGATTTTTGGAAAATCTTTTGCATCGACAGATAACGGAAAGGTTGTTCTTGACATCGAAAGACAGATTCTTTATTTTTTTTCTTCCAAGAAAAAAGAGCTTTTTCAAGGAATGACTCTTAGTTTTCTAAGGCACTTTCTTTTTCTTTCTCGTACTTTCTTTATTATTTATTTCCTCATTGGCAGCTTTGAAGCGGGTGGGGCGGTTGTTGCTTACGGTCTTACGATTCTTTCTATGCTACTTCCAATACCAGCATCGCTTGGGAGCTTGGAGATGATTTCTGCTGTTGGGTTTGGCGCTGTTGGAATGGGCTTTGCTGTAGGAACTTCCTATGCTATTGCAATTCGAACGGCGGATCTTTTTGTTTGTTTTTTTGGATTATTCTTTTTTGCACGTCTTTCATGGAGGGGCTTTTTGCAGAAAATTTTTTTAAAAAAAGAAGAAGAGGAAGAGTATGTACAAGCTTGACATTTGTACTTTTTTTTGATAGCATACAGATAGTGAGTACGGAGTTGCTCCAATTCGGCGAAAGGCCTCACTCGAGCGAGGCTTTTTGCTTTGTATGATTTTTAAAATTTTCTTGACATGTTATTTTGTTTTGATAGAATGACATATGGGTCGGAAGGCTGTACTCACAGAATTGGAGTTAACGCTTCCGGCCTTTTTATTAAAAAAAAACAATGGAAGACTTTTTTGAGAAAAACGTATCGTTGGAGAGGTACACGACGATGAGAGTGAAGGGGGTTGCTGATTATTTGTTCAAGGCTAGAACAATTGAAGACTTGATAAAGGCTTTAGTTGTTGCACGGAAAAAAAATCTTCCCTACTTTTTTTTGGGGGCGGGAAGCAATACGGTGTTTTCTTGTCGCTACGAAGGGGTTGTTATTTTAATGAAAATGGATGGTATTGAGGTTGAAGAAAAAGAAAAAGGTGTTTACGTGTCGGCAGAAGCAGGAGCTTTTCTTCCTCAAGTAGCAAGGAAGGTGACCGAAAAAAGGGGGGTTGGAATGGAGTGGGCAGCAGGTGTTCCTGGAACCATTGGTGGCGCTGTTCGAGGAAATGCTGGTGCTTTTAATACATTTATTAATTCTTTTCTAGAAAAAGTAGATATTTTAGATATTGAAACGCTAAAGAGGGGACAGCTGGATGGCAAAGAGTGTATTTCTGATTACAGAGAAAGTATTTTCAAAAAAAGAAAAAATCTTCTTATTTTGAAAGCAGAGTTATTTTTCCCATACGGAGAAGAAGGAGAGGAGAAGATGAATCAAATTTTGGGATATCGAAAAGAAAATCACCCCCTTGAACCTTCCGCTGGTAGTTTTTTTAAAAATCCTAAGGCAGACTTAAGTCTGTTTAAAAGATTTCCGGAGATGGAGAAATTCAAGGAAAAAGGATTTATTCCTGCTGCCTTCCTTATTGAAAGGTGTAACATGAAGGGAAGATCTGTTGGAGGAGCGCAGGTTTCCAAGAAACATGCTAATTTCATAATCAATAAGGGAGGAGCTACTGGGGAAGATGTGATTCAATTAAGTGAAGAAGTGAAGAAAAAAGTGAAGGAAAAATTTGGAGTTCTTCTTGAAAAAGAGGTTGAGATTGTTTGCTAGCCAAAGTAATTTCTATTATTTAATCTCCTATGTTAAAATGCCAAATAGTTATTCATGTTAATAAATTTTATCTATGAAAGTATTGATAAGAGCAAAGAACGTTGAAGTTAATGATCACTTAAGAGAGTATGCAGAAAAAAAACTTTCTGCTGCTTGCCGTTTTGTTCCGGCTCTTTTAGAAAAGGAACTCCAAGATCAAGAAAGGGTTGGAGAAGAGGTTAGTCGCATTGTTCTTGAAGTTGAAATTGAAAAAGTTACCGGAGAAGGAAAAGGAAGAATCTTTAGAACAGAAGCACAGATGATTCTTCCAGGAAAAACCCTTAAAGCGGAAGATGTTGCTGAAACAATCAAAGCTTCGATAGATGAGGTAAGGTACGAGCTAGAGCGTCAGGTGAAGGAGTATAAGAATAAAGCTGCGACAATGCGAAGAAAAGGAGCGCAGGGGGCTAAAAAAATGAGAGGTTAATAATGTCTTTTTTCAATAAAATATTTGGTGATGTTAATGAAAAGCATTTAAAGAATGTATATCCTGTCGTTTCTAAAATAAATAAAGAAGAAGAAAGCATTAGGGAGCTGTCTTTAGAAGAGTTAAAAGAAAAGGCAGAAAGCCTTAAAAAAAGAGCTAAACAAGAAGATCTGGATAATCTGCTTGTAGAAGGATATGCTCTTGTTCGAGAAGTTGCGAAACGAACTCTAGGAGAAAGGCATTATGACGTTCAGCTTGTCGGGGGAATAATCCTTCATCAGGGAAAGGTTGCAGAGATGAAAACTGGAGAAGGAAAGACTCTTGCGGCCACTACCTCTATTTTCTTAAATGCGCTTACTGGAGAAGGTGTTCATGTGGTGACAGTGAATGATTACTTGGCACGAAGAGATATGGTTTGGATGGGGCAGATATATCACTTTTTAGGACTGTCTGTGGGGTGTATAAACGACAGACAGTCTTTTATTTATGATCCAGAATATAAGGCTGGAGATGAGAAAAAGGATGAGATTCGTGATAAGCTTGGGTCTTTTCGTGTGGAAGAAGATTTTCTTCGTCCGTGCAGCAGAAAAGAAGCTTACAGCGCGGATATAACCTATGGAACCAATAATCAGTTTGGGTTCGATTACTTACGCGACAACATGGCTCCAAGCCTAGAAGAGAGAGTGCAGCGAGGATTCCACTATGCGGTGATTGATGAAGTGGATTCTGTTTTAATTGATGAAGCGAGAACACCGCTTATTATATCTGTTCCAGAAGAGGGAGAAGATTTTGAAAATAAAAAGATAATGTACAAAGAGTTTTCTCGTCTTGTTCCAACACTTACTCCCAACAAAGACTACGAAGTGCACGAAAAAGAGAAAGCAGTAACGCTCACAGAAGAAGGAATCTCTAAAGTAGAAAAGACGTTGGGAGTGGAAAATATTTACGACGACAAGGGGATGAATTCAGTTTACTATTTAGAGCAAGCACTTCGCGCGCAAGCGAAAGCCCCTCAAACAGGAAGGCCTCTTTATGAAAAAGATAAAAATTATGTTGTAAAAGACGGAGAAGTTATTATTGTTGATGATTTTACGGGAAGGCTAATGCCGGGAAGACGGTGGTCGGGAGGGCTCCATCAGGCAATAGAGGCAAAGGAAGGAGTAGAGATAAGGCCAGAATCGAGCACTATGGCAAGCGTTACCTTTCAAAATTTATTCCGAATGTATAAGAAACTATCTGGGATGACGGGAACAGCAGTTACTTCTTCTGAAGAGTTTTTCAAGGTGTACGGCATGGAAGTTGTGATTGTTCCCACCAACAAAGAGCTTATTCGAAAATCTCTTCCAGACTTAATTTATAAAAAAGAGATGGGAAAGTTTGAGGCTGTGGTTAAGGAAGTAAAAAGGAGACACGAAAAAGGGCAACCCGTTTTGATTGGAACAGTTTCTATTGAGAAAAATGAGATTATTTCCAAAATGCTTAATCGTTCCGGTGTTCCGCATGAAATTCTTAACGCAAAGAACCACGAAAGAGAAGCTGAGATTATCGCTCAAGCGGGAAAATTTAGCGCAGTTACGGTGGCGACAAACATGGCAGGAAGAGGAGTGGATATTGTTTTAGGAGGAAATCCTCCAGATAAGGAAGAGGCAGAAAAAGTTCGTAACGTTGGTGGTCTTTATGTCCTTGGAACTGAGCGCCATGAAGCACGAAGAATTGATGATCAGCTCAGAGGAAGGTGTGGAAGACAGGGAGATCCAGGGGAAAGCCAGTTTTTCATATCATTAGAAGACGATTTGATGCGTATTTTTGGAGCTGAAAGAATTGAAAATTTGATGGAAAAATTTAATTTTCCAGAAGACCAACCCATTGATATTCGTTTTGTTTCCGGAATTATTGAATCAGCGCAAAAAAAAGTGGAAGGCCATCACTTTGATGCAAGAAAGCACGTTCTTCAGTATGATGAGGTTTTATTTAAGCATAGAGAAAAGTTTTATAATTTCAGAAATGATATTCTAAAGAGAGCGGAAATAAAAGAACAAGATAACTCTGAAGGCCTTCGAGCTTACATTTTGGACGTTATTAAAAGAAATGGATATAGCGAAAGTGAATATAAAAAGAAGGTAGAGGAAATAGGTGAAGAGCAGATGCAAAATTTAGAGAAGTTTGTTGTTCTTCGTACGATGGATTTCCTGTGGAAGGATCACCTTACCATGATGGATGAGTTGCGTGAGTCTGTACGGTTGCGAGCGTACGGACAAAAGGATCCTTTGATTGAATATAAAAGAGAAGGACATCAGGCGTTTCATGGACTTATGCAGAACATAGAATCTGAGATTGCTGATCGTATTTTTCGAGCTAGAAAACCGCAAACAAGGACAGTCAATAGAAAGATTATTGTAAAGAGAAAGGTCGATGAGCCTGCGAAAAGAAATGATCCTTGTCCTTGTGGGAGCGGAAAGAAGTATAAAAAATGTCATGGGAAGTAATATTATTGACTTAGCATTATAATTGTGTCATAATAGGAAACATGTCTCAATACAAGAAAATAACGACGTTGCTGATAGTTATTCTTGCAATGCTCGTATATATTATTACGTTTCCCACCGCATTTAATGCGGGGACGAAAACTTTTAGTGACTCTATTCCGCAGTTTCGCGAGAGAGATTTTCAATTTGGCCTTGACCTCCAAGGAGGAGCACATCTTTTATACGAAGCAGATTTTTCTGATATTCCCTACGAGAACAAGGAGCAAAGAATGGAAGGACTTCGAAATATTATTGAGAGAAGAATTGATCTTTACGGAATAGCAGATGCTTATGTAAGAGTAACAGGGGACAGGTTGGCGGTAGAGATTCCTGGCGCACATGACCTAGAAGAAGCAATTAATATTATTGGAGAAACTCCGTTTTTGGACTTTAGGGAAATCTCTTCAGAGAAAGCGGAGATTAGAGAAGAGAAAGAAAAAGAAGTGAAGGATTTCTTGGGAAAAGAGCTTTATGAGATAGAGATGGATGATTTTATGAAACTTGAAGAGAGTGAGATTGAGAATTGGGAAGTTGTTTTTGAAGATCCTTTTGAGGTAACTGAGCTTACTGGGAGGCACCTAGAAAGCGCAGGAGTGAGCTATCATCACATAACTAACGAACCTTTTATCTCTCTTCGTTTTACGGACGAAGGAGCCGTTTTATTTGAAGAGATAACTGAACGTAATGTTGGAAAAAATTTAGCCACTTTCTTGGATGGAGAGCTGTTACAGCAAGCAAGAGTGGAAGAGAAGATTAGTGGAGGAGAGGCACAAATTACAGGAGATTTTACAATCAAAGAAGCACAGGAGATAGCTCGTGATCTTCGCATAGGTGCTCTCCCCGTTCCAATTGAACTTGTTTCACAGCAGAGCATCGGACCCGCTCTGGGAGAGGATGCGCTTAACGTTTCTCTCTTGGCGGGCTTGATCGGGTTTGCTTTTGTAGCTGCATTTATGATAATTATTTATCGATTACCGGGCGCAGTTTCTATTATTTCGCTTTCTATATACGGACTTTTAATGCTTTTCTTGTTCCAGGTGATTCCTGTTAGTTTAACTCTTTCTGGGATAGCAGCTTTTATTCTTTCTATCGGTATGGCGATTGATGCAAATGTTTTAATTTTTTCACGAATAAAAGAGGAAACGAAAAAGAGAGGGAACCTAAAGGACGGTATAGAAGAGGGGTACAAGAGAGCGTGGCCCTCAATTAGAGATGGAAACTTTACCACACTAATGGTTGCTGTTATCCTCTTTTTCATTACCACTAGCTTTGTGCGTGGATTTGCTATTACTCTTATTCTTGGAATATTGGTAAGTATTTTTGCAGCGATGGTTGTTACCAGAGCTCTTCTTGATGTTCTTGAAGAGAGCAGACTAAAGAAAGTAAAGAAATTTTGGTTATGATTTTTACTAAATATAGAAAAACTTATTATTACTTTTCAGCATCCCTGGTCTTAATCAGTATAGTTGCTGTTTTTGCAATGGGACTTCTTCCTGGAGTTGAATTTGTGGGAGGAAGTAATTTAGAGGTTGAGTATGAAGAAGAGCGGCCAGCGATGGAAGAGATAAGAGAGAGTCTTGAGGTGGTTGATCTTCGAGAAGTACAGGTACAACCATTAGGAGAAAAAAGAGCTATTATTCGCACCGAAGAAGCTGATGAAAAAACCTATAAAGAGATAATGAGCGCATTAGAAGGGGCAAGAGAGGTTCGTTTTGAAGCTATCGGACCAACAATTGGGGAAGAATTAAGGGGGAAAGCGATTCTTGCCATTATAATATCCTCACTTCTTATTGTTTTATATATATCTATTAGTTTCAAGGAAGAGGATGGATTGATAAATTCCACGAAGTATGGTGTGGTTGCCGCCGTAATCGCTTTTTTTCACGATATTTTGATTATTCTTGGTATCTTTGCCTTCTTAGGGTACTTTTTTGGAGCGCAAGTCACTATACCTATCGCTGTGGCCTTGCTCACGACTCTTGGATATTCGATTAATGATACGGTTGTAATTTTTGATCGTGTCAGGGAAAACTTACAAAAATACAAAGAAGAAAAGGAGTTAAAAGAAATTGTTGATATAAGCTTGAATGAGACACTTGGAAGATCTCTTAGTACATCTTTAACAACACTGTTTGTTCTTTTTGCTCTTCTTTTCCTGGGAGGAACCACTCTTTTCTATTTTGTTCTTACGCTTATTTTGGGAATTATGTTAGGAACATACTCATCAATATTTTTAGCGGCTCCTCTTGTTTTTGATTGGAATAATTTGACCAATAAGAGAGAAAAAGGTATAAAATAAGAGTAGGTCAAAAAATAAACTCTTAGAGAAATATGAGCAAATATCAAAAAATTTGTAGAGAGTTATTAGAGAATGTTTCAGAAAGAAGTAGAGACATTCTTGTGCGTCGTTATGGGTTGGAAAAAAAAGAAAAGGAAACTCTAGAGTTTATTGGAGAAGGCTATCAAATTACAAGAGAAAGAGTTCGGCAGATTGAAGCGGACGCGATGAAACAGATAAAGAAAATCACGGCAAAGCACCAAGATTTTTTTGATTCTTTCAAAGAAAAAATAGACTCTTTTGGTGGATTAAAGCGAGAAGATCTCTTCATTAGTTCTTTAATCGAGGAAAAGAACGATGAGAATTGTATTGTTTTTCTTTTAAATTTTAGCAGAGATTTATTTCACATTCCGGAGACAGAAAAAACTCATTCTTTTTGGACAAACGAGAAGGAAGTTATATGCCTTGTTAATAAAATAGTTGAAGATAGTTATGAGAAGATAAAAGAAAAAAATCACTCTATTTCTCCAGAAGAGTTAAATGAAAAAGAGGAGATTTCTTTGGAAAAACTTATTTCTTCGCTGGAAATTTCTAAACTAATTGGCCGGGACGGAGATGATCGTTTTGGCCTATATGAGTGGCCAGAAATTAATCCGCGAGGAATAAGAGATAGAGCTTATCTTGCTGTTAAAAAAGAAAACAAGCCTCTCCACTTTAAGAAAGTAACTGAGCTTATTGGAGAGGGAGCTAATTCACAAACTGTACATAACGAGCTTATTAAAGACCCGCGCTTTGTTTTGGTAGGAAGAGGAATATATGCTCTTGCCAAGTGGGGCTATGTTCCCGGAGAAGTGAAGGATGTTATTTGTAGTATTTTAAAAGAGGAAGGTTCTTTAGAGAAAGATGAGATAGTTAGTCGTGTTTTTGAGCAGAGGGTAGTAAAAAAGAATACCATTGTCCAAAATTTAAGCAATAAAAAATATTTTATAAGAACTCCTGATGGGAAATATACCCTGGCCTAACGAACTTTTTGAGGCGTGGTATACTGTGGCTACGCCTTACTTGCAGATCATTTGGGAAATAGCAATAACCTGGTGGTGGCTTCCACTGCCTTTTATTCTATATCCCATTTTCAAGTTTCATTGGCGATTTTGGCGAGTAGTTACTTGGCTTACGACTCAAAACCCGATGATATTGATTGAGGTTCGTATTCCTTCTGAGAACTTAAAGCCGATGCGGGCGATGGAGCTGGTGCTTATCGGGTTTTGGCAAGTTTATAAAGATCCGAGTTGGTTTGAAAAATACTGGATAGGAGAAGACTGCCTCTCTTTTTCTCTTGAGATAGCGGCGATTGAAGGAGTCCCTCATTTTTTGCTTCGTATTCCAGAAGAACAGAGGGATGTTTTTGAAACTCATATTTATGCACAATATCCAGAGGCTGAGATTGAGGAAGTAGAGGATTACACCAAAAAAGTTCCACAAGATATACCAAATAAAGAGTGGGACGTTTGGGGAACCGACTACACGATGCTCAAAAAAGACTGTTACTCGCTTAAAACTTATCTTGATTTTGAAACGGAGCGAGAGGCTTTAGAAGAGAAGAGAATTGACCCGATAGCAGCTCTTATGGAGGGTCTTAGTAAGCTTGGTCCGGGTGAGCAGATGTGGATTCAAATTGGAGCAAGGCCGGTTACTAACCTTGAAGGTGGTTTTTTTGATAAAGCTAAAGAAGAGCGTGAAAAAATTGCTGGGAGGAAATCTCCTAAGCCACCAAAATCTGTTGTTAGAGAGGCAGTACAAGAGGTTATAAAGATATTTTTACCCGAACCAGAGAAAGGAGAAGCTCCGAAGGAAGAAGATGCTTTTCCCGAGATGAAGCTCACTGGAGGGGAGAAAGAAATATTAAGAGGCCTTGAGCAGAAGATGTCCAAGCACATCTACAAAGTTTTTATTCGTTATATTTATGTTACCAAAAGGGAGAAATTTCAAGGAGGAAGACCAAAGCTTCCAATGAGTTACTTTAACGAATTCAATACCAGCAGCTCGAACATGATGATTCCCTGGGGAAAAACTATTACCAAAGTAAAACAGAACTGGTACGATTGGTTTTGGTTTAAAAAGCGCCGTGTTTACACGAAAAAAAGAGCCATGTTTCGTAACTACATAAATCGTGATCCGGCTTTTGATCCGATAGAGGTTGAGGGAGCTACTTTCCACCTGAGCACAGCAGAACTTGCTACTATTTATCACTTTCCCTCTCGGGTTGTATCTCCACCATCTATTATTCCTCGTGTTGATGCAAAGAAGAGAGAGGCTCCTTCAGATCTTCCCATAGAAGAATAAATAAACTTATGAACGAAAACGACATTACATTTTTCGGTTATACGAACTATCGCAACAAGAAGCGCAAGTTTGGAATTAAAAGAGACGATCGAAGACGTCATCTTTACTCAATAGGAAAGACAGGGATGGGGAAGACGGTGCTTTTGGAGAATATGGCGATACAAGACATCCAGAGAGGAGATGGGGTTGGCTTTGTTGATCCACACGGAGAGGCGGCAAGGAATTTATTAAATTATGTTCCTTCTTCTCGAATAAATGATGTGATTTATTTTGATCCGGGCAACATAGAAAAGGCTATTGGTTTTAATGTTATGGAAAGTGTTGATAAAGAGTATCGTCACTTAGTAGCTTCTGGTTTGATGGGTGTTTTTAAAAAAATGTGGCCAGATGTTTGGTCGGCTCGAATGGAATATATTTTAAACAACACCATTCTTGCTCTTTTGGATTATCCCAACTCTACTTTACTCGGGATAAATCGTATGATGTTTGATGTAGAGTTTCGAGAAAAGGTAGTGGAAAAAGTAGAAGATCCGGTAGTAAAAGCTTTTTGGAAGAAAGAGTTTGCTGGATGGAGCAAACAGTACGCAACAGAAGCGATGGCACCTATTCAAAACAAGGTGGGTCAGTTTATCTCTTCTCCCTTGATTCGCAACATTGTAGGACAAGTGAAGTCTACGATTGATATGCAAGAGATAATGGATAACCGGAAAATTCTTATTTTAAACCTTTCAAAAGGAAAGATCGGGGAAGATAAATCTACTCTTTTAGGAGGCCTTCTTATCACCAAGCTTCAACTTGCTGCTATGGCGAGAGTTGAAATTCCCGAATCAGAAAGAAAGGACTTTTTCCTTTATATTGATGAATTTCAGAACTTTGCTACACGCTCCTTTGTTGATATTCTCTCTGAGGCAAGAAAATATAGACTTGCCTTAACTTTGAGTCATCAGTATATCGGGCAGTTAGAAGAGTATGATAAATCTGGTGATTACATGAAGGATGCTATCTTTGGGAACGTAGGCACGATCATTTCTTTCCGTGTTGGATCAGAGGATGCGGAAGTGCTGGAAAAAGAGTTTGTTCCGGATGTTAGTGTGGAAGATTTTATTAATTTGCCTAAAAAAAATATTTATGTAAAGCTAATGATAGATGGAGTTTCGGGAAGACCTTTTTCTGCGGAGACCCTTCCACCACTGAAACTAGAAGGGGAGCCAGATGCGGAAAAAATTATTCGAGCTTCCGGAGATAGGTATGCTACCGAGAGAAGCAAGGTGGAGGAAAAGCTGAAAAGATGGTTGGATGATCAATTACAAAAAACGCCAGAAACAAAAGAACAAGAGCTTTACGATGTTAGATGTTCTCGTTGCGGCAAAGACACAAAAGTGCCTTTTCGCCCTGACGAAACAAGACCTACTTTTTGTAAGAGTTGTAGAAAAAAAGAGAAGCCCTCAAAGGAAAAACCTTTAAAGAGAGAAAAAGGAATATCATTGCAAGAAGCGCTAAATAAAAAGGAAGAAAAGGGAGGAATCAATAAACTTAAGGAAGCCCTTAAAGACGTTTTAAAAAAGAAATAATATGCGTTATATAGATCAAATTGAGGTGGCAAACAAGCGCGTTTTAGTGCGAGTTGATTTTAATGTTCCATTAAAAGAAAATGGTGATATTGCTAGCGATACAAGGCTAAAACAAGCTCTACCTACAATTAACTACTTACTAGAGAACAATGCAAAAGTTATTTTGATTAGTCATCGCTCCAAGAAGACAGAAGAGAAGAGAGAAATTACAAAGAAAGCATCAATTTGGAGAAAACTTTTTTCTTCCCGTAAGAAGGAAGGAAGTCTTGTTGTTGTAAAACAAAGACTATCCTCATTACTCAAGAAAGAAGTAAAGTTTATTGATGACTGTATCGGAGAAAAAGTTGAGAAGGAGATTAGCAACATGAAAGAGAGAGACATTCTTCTCCTGGAAAATTTGCGTATTTACAAAGAAGAAGAAGAGTGTAAAGAAGAGTTTGCTAAAAAACTTTCTTCTTTAGCGGATGTTTATATTAATGATGCTTTTTCAGTTGCTCACAGAAATCATGCCTCTATAGCTTTGCTTCCTCGGATGATTCCTTCTGCTGCTGGTATAATAATGGAAAAAGAGCTTAGAATTTTAAGCAGAGTAAAGAAAAGCCCTGAACGTCCACTGGCGGTTATTATTGGAGGAGCAAAGGTGCAGTCAAAGATTAAGGTTATTAAGCATTTTCTAAAAGAGGCAGATCATGTTCTTCTTGGAGGGAAGATTATTAATACCATTCTCGTAGTCAAAAAAATAAATTTAAACAGTCCCTGGCCAGAAAAAGAAATTGTGGATGCAGCAGAAGGAATAGAGCTTACTTCTCCCAAAATGCACTTTCCGGTAGATGTGGATGTTTCTTCAGATAAAACAGGGGAGACATATATTCGAGAGACTGCACCTGGAAGAGTTCGAGAAGAAGAAGATATTCTTGACATCGGAACGGAGACCAGGAGAATGTTTAGAGAGATTATTAGTGGCGCAAAAACTATTGTTTGGGCTGGTCCCATGGGATATTTTGAAGAAAAGAACTTTGAAAAGGGAACTCGTGAAATTGCTCTTGAAATTTCAAGAAATCGGCAAGCTATCAAAATCATTGGAGGAGGAGACACAGGTAATGCTATTTCGAAATTTGGTTTTTCTGATGAGATGGATCATATTTCTTGCGGTGGTGGAGCTCTTCTTACTTATCTAAGCAATGGTTTTATGCCTGGAGTTGATGCACTATCATGAAAAACCTAGAGAAATTATCTAGCAGGATCAAAAGAGCAGTGGAAGAAGGAGAGAACATTGTGCTTTTCGGAGATTCGGATTTGGATGGAGTTACTTCTGCTATTATTTTAAAAGAAGCGATTGAAAAAAGAGGGGGAAGCGCTTCCGTGTACCTGTCTCGTAGAGAGGATTGGGGGCACGGAATGACTGAGGCAGCAGTTTCTTTTATGCAGAACGAGACTCCCGCTCTACTTATCACCCTTGACTGTGGAATAACTAATTTTAAGGGCATAAAATTTGCAAAGGAAGAGGGTTTTGATGTTTTTATTGTTGATCATCACAAAACACTATCACAATTGCCGGAGGCATCTATCATTTTAAACCCAAAACAAGCGGGAGATGATTATCCTTTTAAAAAACTAGCCAACGTAGGAATCGTTTATAAATTAGCAGAAGAGTTTCTTGGCAATAGTTTCTCTGAAGCTAAAGATCGTTTTTTAATGCTTGCTTCCTTGGGAACGATTGCAGATATGGTTCCAAAAAAAGAAGATAACAAAGAAATTCTTGAAGAGGGAATTCCACTTCTTTTAGAGTCAAGAGAACTGCCGTTTTCTGTTATAAGAGAACATATTGCGGAAAATTTTATAGAAAGAGCAGTTTCTCTTCTGAACATAACTAATCCCAAGGGAAATGTTAATGATTGCTTTCTTTTACTTACTGCAGAACAAAGAAAAGAAATTGAGCAAATAATAGAAAGACTTGAAACAGAGCTACAAGAAAGAAGTAAGGAGATCACAAACTCCTCCGAAGAGATACTTCGGAAAACTTCTGATGAGGACGTTATTATTTTTGAACAAGGAGATTTTTTATCTCATTTTGCTGGCTCGATCGCTTCTCGCGTTATCAAGAAAATTAAAAAACCAATATTTTTATGTGCTAAAACAGGAGATGTAAGCAGAGGTTCAGCAAGAGTACCTTCTGGATATGATGCTGTTGAAGCAATGGACAAGTGTCAGAATTACTTGGAAGCTTATGGTGGACACCCAGAAGCAGCGGGATTTGTGGTAAAAAATGAAAAATTGGAGGAATTTAAGAGCTGCCTAATTAATTATTTTAAAAAGAATGAAAAAAATAATAATCTATACTGACGGAGGAGCAAGAGGCAACCCGGGACCAGCGGCTGCGGGAGGAGTTTTTTATAATGAGAAAAAAGAAATAGTCCGAAAGTACGAGAAGTATCTTGGAGATAAAATGACAAATAATCAGGCTGAGTATGAAGCAGTTATTTTAGCCTTAGAAAAATTTAAAGGACAATTTGGCAAAAGGCTTGCCAAGGAAACAGAGGTAACTTTGTGCTCTGATTCCGAACTTCTTGTAAATCATATGCAGGGAAAGTACAAGATAGAAAATGAAAAATTGCAACCACTTTTTCTAAAGCTTTGGAACTTATGTCTTGACTTCAAAAAGGTAAAATTTAAAGCGGTTTCTCGAAACTCTAACAAAGAGGCCGACCGCTTAGTAAACGAAGCCCTCGACAAAGAAAAGAAAGAAAGCAAGCTTTTTTAAATGAGTGATGATTTTGTTGAAAAATTAAAATGGTTAGTCGAAAAGGAGAGGAAAGAGGAGATGAAAGAGCAAAAAAGAGAGATAAGTTCTCTTTCCGGAAAAGAGAGAGAAAAGAAAGGAAGAGCGGTATTGGGAGTACGAGGGAGAATAATTGGTGAAGAGCTGGGTTATAAATTACTAAAGCTAGGGAGAGAAAAGGAGATTATAACGGAGATAGCTGTAGGAAACGAGGTTCTAATTAGTAGAGGAAAGCCATTAAAAGAAGGGTTTTCTGGAATGATAACTGCCGTTGGGGGCAGATTTTTGATTATAGCGATAAAAGAAACTCCCTCATTTCCTCTAGAAGACTTACGTGTTGATCTTTACGTTGATGATATTACTTTTCGAAGAATGAAGAGCGTGTTAAATAATATAACAGAAGAAGGAGAAAAGGTTCTCAATTATTTTAAAGGGGAAAGAGTTCCTAAGTTGTCTTCAGGAGAAAATGTTTCTTTTATAAACGACAGACTAAACAAGAAGCAGAAGGAAGCAGTTTCTTTGGCTCTCGGAGCTGAAGATTTTTTCTTAATTCATGGTCCTTTTGGAACGGGAAAAACAAAAACGATAACGGAAGTTATTCTTCAAGAGGCAAAAAAGGGCAGAAAGGTGCTTGCTACTGCAGAAAGCAATGTAGCAGTGGACAACTTAGTAGAGAATTTATCAGGAAAAGGAAATATAGTTCGTATAGGGCATCCTGCGCGCGTCAGTGAAGAGCTCAAAAAACACGCACTCTCCTTTTTAATAGAGCAGGAAAAAGACTATGCTTCTGTTTGTAAGCTAAAAAAAGAAGGGGAGAAATTGATCGAAGAACAGAAAAAATATAAAAAACCCGTTCCTATGAAAAGAAGGGGGATGAGTGACAAGGAGATAATGAAGTTTGATTACTTTAAAAAAGGGAGGAGAGGCATCTCTGCTAAGGAAATCTCTTCAATGGCAAAGTGGATATCTTTAAAAGAAAAAGCAGATGCGTATTTTGAAGGAATGCGTGCAATAGAAGAAGAGATAGCTCGTAACGTTATCTCCAGGGCAGAGGTGATTTTGTCTACGAACTCATCTGCTGCTTTAGAGCTTTTAGATGAAGTTAAATTTGATATAGTGGTAATTGATGAGGCTTCTCAAGCGACGTTTCCTAGTACTCTTATTCCACTTTCTAAATGTCCAAGATTTGTGCTTGCGGGTGACCATAAACAGCTTCCACCTACAGTAGTGAGCAAGGAGGCAAGAGATCTTAGTATAACGCTATTTGAGACTTTGATTGAAAAATATTCTTTTTCTTCTAGCTTGCTTGATACGGAATACAGGATGAATGAGCTTTTAATGAAGTTTCCAAGCAAGGAGTTTTATGAGGGAGAAATAAAACCTTCTTTAGAGGTGAAAAATATAAAGCTTTCTGACTTAGGAGGAAAAGAATTTTCTTTACCAATTATTTTTATAGATACTGCTGCATCCTCTTCTCGATTTGAAAATAAAAAGAAAGACTCTTGGTCTTATTTTAATGAACTGGAAGCGAGTCTAGTAAAAAAAGCTATTTTACAATTGATTAATTTTGGAGTAGAGGAAGAAAAAATAGGTGTCATTGCCCCTTATGAAGATCAAGTAGAATTATTGCGGCAAGAATTGAGTGTCAAAGTTCATACAGTTGATGGATTTCAGGGGCAGGAGAGAGAGGCTATGATTCTTTCCTTGGTTCGTAGCAATAAAGAAAAAAGAATAGGATTTTTGAGAGATATGCGAAGACTAAACGTCTCTCTTACGAGAGCAAAAAGAAAGCTTATTATTATCGGAGACTCATCCACTCTTTCCTCTCATCCTGTTTTCAAAAAATTATTTCAATTCATAAAAGAAGAGGGGACTTATCATTCTTGTAAAAAAGAGATTACTCTTTAACTCTTCTTACGTATTCTCCTGTTTCCGTGTTTACTTCTACAACATCTCCCGCTTCAATGAAAAGAGGGACGTTTATATCTTTTCCAGTTTCAAGAGTTACTATTTTTGTTCCTCCCTCAGCGCTGTTTCCTTTTACTCCAGGAGGAGCTTCTTTCACTTTTAAATTCATTTTTATGGGAATAGAAATATTAATTATATGATTCTTGAAAAGAAGAGCAGTAACGGGGGTGTTACCTGTTAAATACTCTTGCTTTTGCTCTATCTGTTCATCTGTAAGGGCGAAGCGATAAGAAGGATCTCCCTCCTTATGAAAAACGCACTTATCACGATTAGCATAAACAAAACGTGCTTTAAGTTTCTCAATTTCTGCTTCCTCTACATCTTCACTAGAATGAAATGATTTTTGCAAAACTCTACTTGTTTTGATATTTTTGAGACGAGTTTGCATGACAGAGTTTCCTCTACCCTTTACTTTGTGTGAGTGAAGAATGACTTCATAAGGTTCATTATCTAGAATAATTAATTTCCCTTTTTTAATTTCTGTATGTTTTAACATTTTTTTGCTTTACATATTTTTATTTAGGTGGTATAGTATAGCAAGAAAAGAGGAGTAAGAAAAGTGTTCTTTTTTATAAAATTCAGCCTTAAAGGAGGGAAAGATTTTTGAGTATCTTTTGTGTGGTATATTTAAGGATAATGAAGTTCTACGTGAGTCAAGGGAATGTAAAAGCTGGTCGCTATGTGGGTAAGTTAATCCGAAAAGGAAAGGTTAGCTCGGTAATAGAAGAGCTAAGAGAATTGGAGAACTGCAAAGTCAAGAAAAAGCTTCTTATCAGCGTTGCTTGTTGGTTTATCCGGAATGGATATTTCCGAGACGGCCTCGATGTTCTAGAAAATATTGATAAAGAAGAGAGAAAGAAATTAATTAAAGGGAAGTATCTAAAACATTTTTACAAAGCAAAGGCAAAGGACGACATAGAAGCAATGGCACTATTAAGGTACACCCAAGCTTCTTTATCCAAAGAAAAAAGGCTGAAAATTGAAGAAAGGCTTCTGAATGCTGTCTCTTAGGCAGTGAAAATTGAAGAAAGGCTTCTGAATGCTGTCTCTTAGACAGCATTCCTTTATGAGAAAATTATGACCTTATCTTGAAAAAAGAAAGGAGATGTGATAGTTTGTGAAGGTAGTGGTTTATTGTAATAATTAATAAAAATATGAAAAAAAATATAATGGCAGTTGGTGTAGGGGCTCTTATCATTGCGGGAGCTTTTTATATGACAGCGGGGGAAGGGAACGGAAGAGCAGGTATCGTTTTTCCGGAAATAAAATTATCTGAAGAAAATAATATTACTGAGAGCAATGATTTTATGAATGAAGAAATGACTGAACTTGTAAGTTGCTTGGAAGAGAAAGGAGTGGTTATCTACGGGTCCGCGTGGTGCCCTGCATGTTCAGATGTAGTAGAACGTTTCGGAGGGTATGATATGATCGCCCCTATTTACGTGGAGTGCACAGAGGAAGAAGAGAGGTGTCGTGAAGAGATGCATGGAACGGCTGTTCCAGAGGTACAAATTGAAGGGGAGATTTGTAGAAGCAACAGATACCCACAAGAGCTCGCAGAAAAGGTTGGTTGTGAGATGTAACTTATTAGGAGAGTTCTTCTCTGAGAAGGCTCTCTAGTTTGTCGACAGAGATACGTTGTTGTTTCATGCTGTCACGATCACGGATCGTGACAGTGTTGTCTTTAAGGGTATCAAAATCAATAGTAATACATAAAGGTGTTCCAATTTCGTCTTGACGACGATATCGCTTACCGATACTACCAGTGACATCAAACTGGCACATAAACTTAGACCGAAGAGTATCAAAGATTTCATTTGCTTTTTTAACAAGATCAGAGTTACTGCTTAAAAGTGGTAGCACAGCAACCTTAATAGGAGCCAGTTGCTTGTTAAACTTCATTACAATTCTAGATTCTCCGTTGTCTAGTTCTTCATGAGTGTAAGCTTCGCACAGAATTGCAAAAACAGCTCTCTCTACTCCTGAAGAAGCTTCTGCTACGTGCGGCGTAAATGTTTCTTTGGTAACGGGATCAGTGTAAGTTATTTTAGCTTCAGAAAACTTATCATGCTGACTTAAATCATAATTACCTCTTGCATGAACACCTTCCAGCTCTTTCCATCCGATCGGATAATTGTACTCAATGTCATATGCATCTTTAGCATAAAATGCGAGCTTAGGATGACGTTTCCATTGCAAGTTTTTTTCGGAGAGACCCATCTTTATCCAGAAGTTCCAACGTTCTTTTTTTAATTTTTCGTATTCCTCTATATCGTCCTTGGGGTGAGTAAAGTATTGAAACTCCATTTGCTCAAATTCGCGTGTTCGAAATACAAACTGTCTGGCTGTAACCTCGTTGCGAAAAGCTTTTCCTATCTGCGCAATTCCAAAGGGAACCTTGACGCGCATAGAGTTTAGAACATTTAAAAAGTTAACGTAAATACCTTGACAGGTTTCTCCCCGAAGATAAACAGGAGATTTGTTCATGTCTTCGGTGAAGTTTCCTAAATTTGATTTTACTAGTAAGTTGAATTGTCTTGGAGATGTAAACGAAGAAGCTTTACATTCAGGACAAGTTATTTGTGCTTTGTGCTTTTCAAACAACTGAGTGATCTCTTCTTGTGTCATTTTATCATCTGCTTCAACTCCTTGATCCTCGAGAGCGTGATCTACTCTAATCCTGGTATTACAACTTTGGCACTCAACAAGAGGGTCGCTAAACCCAGAAACATGCCCGCTTGCTTCCCAGATTTTAGGGTGCATAAAAATGGAAGAATCAAGACCAACAACGTTCTTATTCTCCCATACCATCTCCTTCCACCACAAGTGCTTTACATTGTTTTTTAGCTCTGTTCCAAGAGGACCAAAGTCGTATATTGCAGAAAAGCCACCGTATATTTCCGAGGAAGGGAAGATGAATCCTTTACTTTTAGAGTAGTTTACAATTGTTTTTAAATCTTTCATAAATGAGGTTAGATTATAGTGAGGAGTATACTCCATTTAAAAAAATATTACAATATTATGGCAATATCATGATTTCAGTGATAAAATTAAATTATTATGCTTGTTGATGATGTAAAAATAAAAGTGACTGCAGGAAAAGGGGGTGATGGTGCTGTTCTTTTTAATAGAGAAGCAAAAGCACTTGGCCCAACAGGAGGAAGTGGAGGTAAAGGGGGAGACATTTGTGTTAGGGCAGTATCTGATCTTGGCGCTCTTGATAGATTTCGTTTTCAGAAAGAGTTCCGAGCACCTGACGGAAGGCCAGGAGGTCCGCAGCATCAAGATGGGAAAAATGGAGATGATCTCTGGCTTTATGTTCCTGTGGGAACGGTTATTTATAATCTTGATACCGAAGAGGTGTCCGAGTTAACCAAAATTAATGAAGAAAAAACGCTTGCAAGAGGTGGTAGAGGAGGGAGGGGAAATTTTCACTTTCGTTCCTCGACTAACACCAGCCCTCAAGAAGCAGAAGAGGGAAGATCTGGGAAGTCATTCTGCTTTCGCTTTGAACTGAAAATGATCGCTGACGTAGGTCTAATCGGACTACCTAATGTTGGGAAATCTAGTTTGCTAAACGAGCTTACTAGAGCAAAAAGCAAGGTTGCTAATTATCGATTTACAACACTGGAGCCACATCTTGGAGTTTACAATGAACTGATCATAGCTGATATCCCTGGGCTTATCAGTGGGGCTTCAAAGGGAAAGGGTCTTGGGTTTAAATTTTTAAGACATATAGAGCGAACGAGGGTTCTGTTTCACCTCGTTGCAGCTGATTCGTCTTCACCGATCAAGGACTACAGAGCAGTGCGGCAAGAAATCAAGATGCACAACAAAGAGTTACTGGAAAAGGATGAGTATGTTTTTATAAGCAAGAAAGACGAGATTTCTGAAAAAGCTGTTGCTTCTTTAGTTAAAAAATTCAAGAAAATAAACAAAAAAGCTGTACCAATATCAATTATTGACGAAGAAAGTTTTCTTGCAGTAACAAAGATTTTGCAAACACTGATAGGAAAGAAAAAATGGAGAAGTTAAAAAAGCTTGGCCAATTTTATAATAAATATGAAAGGTACTTAATTCCAGGTGCTCTTATTTTTGGTTTCATTACTGATGTAATAACCTTTCGCTTTATCAATTTTCCTTTAGCGATGAGCCTTCTTTTTGGGCATCTTATAGTAATTGGAAGTGCAATCTCAGTTCTTAATCTTTACAAAACACGCGTATCTCCTGGGAAGTTTTTTTCCTATGCCTATCTTTTATCACCTCTTGCTTTGCAGTATTCTTTTGGAGTTCTTTTTAGTGCGTTTTTAATTTTCTATTCTCACAGTGGATCAATAGCAGCGAGTTGGCCATTTATTTTGAAGTTGATTTTCTTAATGATTGCCAATGAAGTCTTTAGAAAATACAACGTTCGTCCAGAAATTCACGTTAGTGTTTATTTTTTTGCAATATTTTCTTACACCAACCTTATTCTTCCTCATATTTTCAAGGATCTGAGCGTTTTTGTCTTTCTTTCAAGTGGTGCATTGAGCCTGCTTTTAATTCATCTCTTTTTACAAATATTATCTTCGCGAAGTTTGTCGATCAGAGAAAAAAGAAAGGAGTACGGATTTGGTATTATAGGAATTTTTGCGTTAATGAATATTTTTTATTTCACCAACCTTATTCCTCCTATTCCTCTTACTCTTAGAGATATTGGGGTTTATCACGGAGTTGAGAGAGTTAATGATAACTACAGGGTAATCGCAGAAGAAGAGTGCGCTTGGCATGAATGTCTTTTTTCTCACGAAGAGATTCATGTTACCGATTCATCGAAAACAGTATATGTTTATAGCTCTGTTTTTGCGCCACGAGGGATAGATCTTGAGATGATTCATGAGTGGAAATATTATAATGAGGAAAACAAAAAATGGGAAACCGTATCAAAGATACCATTTTTTATTGCTGGTGGAAGAGATATTGGATATCGTTGGTACACTTATCGCACTGTTTGGCCTGGAGTATGGAGAGTAAACATTAAAACGGAAATAGGACAAACAGTGGCAAGAAAGACTTTTCGAGTGGTAAAGAGCAAGTCTTTCCCAGAGGTAGAGGAAAAGATTAAGTAGAGCTATGGAGAAAGAAGTTTTTTATATTCATAAAAGAAAAGGAATCTCTCCTCTTGATGCTGTTTTAGAGTTTAAAAAAAGAAAGCCAGAGTACGAGGAGGTTAAGATGGCTTATGCAGGGAGACTTGATCCGATGGCAGAAGGAGTTCTTTTAATGATTGCAGGAAATGAATTAAAAAATTTTGATGACTATTTAAAACTTAATAAAAAGTATGAAGCAACTCTTCTTTTTGGCTTTCATACTGATACATATGATATTCTTGGGATCCCAAAAAGGGGAAAGGAGCTCTTAGTGAAAAAAATATTAAAAAAACACTTTTGTCTTTTGAGGGAAAATTTTCCTTTCTTCTTCCGCCCTTTTCATCATACAAAATTAAAGGAAAGCCACTCTTTAAATGGGCATTAGAAAAGCGACTTAAAGAAATCAGGATTCCTGAAAGAGAGGTTGATATATATAACTTGCAAGTAAATAAAATAGAGAAAACTTCTTCAGATATATTGGAAAAAGAGATTTTAGAGAGTTTAGAAAAAGTAGAAGGAGACTTTAGGCAGGAAGAAATAAAGAAGGAGTGGAGGCGCTTATTTCAAGAGAGAGACTGTTTCTGGGAAGCAAAAATTACAGTATCTTGCAGTAGTGGAACCTACATAAGGAGCTTAGCACACGAAGCAGGAAGGATAATCGGTCCAGGAGCAGTCTTACTTAACTTAAAGAGAGTAGAGATAGGAGATGGGAAAGTTTGTTTTTTATGAAATTGTGATACAATGTGAAAGAATTATGAGTAAAGATTTTATTTTTACAATTTTAGTAATTTTTATTTTCAATGGAGCTTTCTTCTCTTATTTTTTATGGTTTCATGAGGTACCTGAAATCGAAGAACCTGTAGTATTGGCACCGATTAAACCACAGGAAAGAGTGATTGAGAGAGAGGAAGAAGAGAATAAGCCGATAGAAATTGCTGGAGAGCTTAGTGTTGTTGCGGATCCTTCCAAGTATCTCCCTGAAGGAAAAAACTATGCAAAGCTCACTAGAAATGCTCCTATTTATTCCTCGGCTGAGATGGCGATGGCTGGAATGTATTCTATAAGGCAAAACAGTGAGATTGCGTGGGTGAATGTAGTTGAAGAGCTTATCATCGAAGGAAGCAAATTTTACAAGGTAGAGTGGGGATGGGGACGCTCTGGCTGGATTACAGAAAATAATGTAAGTTTTGAAGCGATACTCTCCAGACTAAAAGGAATAGAGATAAAAGAGCGATTAGACGAACGCTTAGCAATGGTGTATGTTGATTCGCTAAATGTGCGACTTTTCCCAGGAGATATAGGAGAAGATACCGCGATTGGCCGTTTACCTAAATACAGCTTACTTTCAGTTCAGGAAGAAAGAGTGGTTAATGGTAATGTGTGGTACAAAATAGCAGAAGATCAATGGGTTCACAGTACTTATGTTCGTAATTTAACTCCGGGTAAAAGACCAGCAAACATTGGAGAAAATGATAAATGGATAGAAGTTAATTTAAGCGAACAGGTCATATTTGCTCACGAGGGAGATAATCCGATTTATGCAACATTGACTTCTACGGGCAGATACGGACATGAAACTATCACTGGTGTTTTTTGGGCCAGGGTTAAAACTAGAGCTGCTCCCATGCAAGGTCAAAATTTTGCGTATGATTTTGCAAGTGTTCCGTGGATTTACTATTTCTCAGGAAATTATGCTTGGCATGGCACTTATTGGCACGACAATTTTGGAACAGTGCAAAGCTCGGGATGTGTGAACTTAAGTCCTCACGACGCACACTGGTTTTTTCACTGGTCTGATCCAGAGCTCCTCCCAAATCAAAGAGAAGTTTCTCCGTTTGGAGGAAAAGGAACGTGGGTTTATGTGCACTATTAAAAAAACACCGCTTGATTTGCGGTGTGTGATACTTATCTCTTAAAGAATTGGAACGCTCTTTTTTTAGTTAAGGGCGTTTTAATATCAAAGACCTGCTTATAGAGATCTATGATTTTTTCTTGTTCCCACTTACTTTTTCCTTTCAGCGCAGAGAACTTAAATTGAAGAGGAACTCCCTCTGCAAGATCAACACAACTTTCACAGTAAGTATGCTCCCAGTTTATAGTTATTTCGTAGGAATACCTAATAGTGAAATATTTTACAGGTAATTTCCCGCAGTGTGGGCAGAGCATTACAGGGGAACGATCTTCTCCTTTTTTAAAGAGCCACTCTAAGTGACGATGATAGTTGTTTTTTTCTCTTTTCCCTGTAAAAGAATCTTTTGTTTGCTGTAACCATTTTTGAAGAGTTGAGTAATTATTAAACATCATCAACTCCAAAGTATCTCCCTTTCTTGTCGTCCATGGTTTTTCTGGATTATAATTTTTCAAAGATCATCTCCTCCTTTTGATTTTTATTATACCATATTTTCTAATAATTAAAAGAGAAAGAGTATTGGGAGAGATTGCAATGATAAACTCAGATATAGGTTTACAAGAAAAGAAAAGGAGGGTATCATCTAATAAAAGGTCGAGAATGAAAAATTTAAAATAGAAAACTATGCAAATTAAATTATTAGTTGCTTTGCTCGCTGTAGCTATTGTTGGCGGAGGTGCTTACTACTATACTCAGATGTCTCTCACCGACGAAGAAGCAGTCGTGAGAGCCATGCAGAACACAGCAGAGCTTGACACTTACAGTACTCAAGTTATTTTTGGGGCTACAGCTTTTGACGGAGAAGAGGAGGTTGCTAGCATCTCCCTTCTTGCTAATGCTGATGTTGACGATGTCAGAAATGCCACTGAAGGTAGCGGTATTTTGGATGTTGACTATCAGATGGGTGGAATGGAGATGAGGTTTTCCTTAGAAGGAGGCTTCATGCTTGTAGATGATAATTTTTACGGAAAACTAGAAACCTTCCCGACCCCTCTTTTAGGGTTCTTACCAGCTATTCAGGCAGACGTTGTTTCTGAACTTACTGGCAGATGGATTCTTTTAGCAGAAGGAGTTCAGGAAGAAATAGAGGAGGAGTTGGATATGAGGGAAGAGGAGGTTGAGGAGGAGGTAGAGAAGCTCCTCATTGCATTCTGGGAAAAGGAACTTCTTCTTTTAGGAGAAAAGGAGAGAGATGAAATAAACGGTGTAAGTGTTGACAAGTATCTCGTTTCTTTTGATCCTGAGAAAATGCCAGAGTTTTTGGAAGAAGATTTTATTCCCTTTATGGAATTTTTTGGAGAGGTCCTTGAGATGAGTCAAGAAGAACTAGATGAAGTGTTGTCTATGATAGCGGAAGCCAAAATAGAATTTGAGGATGAGGAGAATTTAGAAGAGATGGAGAGAATCTTAGAAATGATGGAGTTGCATATCTGGACAGACGGTGAATATATCTACAGGATAAGAGCAGAAATAGATGTGGATGTAAGTGATGAAGATATTGATCTCGATGAGCTTCCTGAAGTAAGCAGAGTAGTTTTTTTCTTTGAAGTAAATTATGATAACTTCAATGAAGAGTTTGATATCACTGCTCCGAGTGAGTATTTGACGACAGAGGAGGTCATGGAAATATTTATGCAAACTCCCATTCCTCATTCCGGAGAGTATGAACTTACTCCAGAAGAAATGGAGATGATGGAAGAATTGGGGCTGTAATTTTAGTAGTCTAAGATACAGAAAAGCCCGAAAATTTCGGGCTTTTTTGTTGTATAGGATTAGGTGCATGTGATGCGTCTATGTTTGTAATATTTAGTGCTTTATATTATAGTTACCAAGAAGTTAAGAAGATTAAAATTACTTACTATGATAGACAAAGCAAACAACAAAGCCACAAAGAATAAAATTACTTCACGAAGTGAGGATTATTCTCAGTGGTACCTGGACGTAGTAAATATGGCTGACCTTGCTGAAAATGCTCCTGTTCGTGGATGTATGATTATTAAACCGCATGGCTACAGTATATGGGAGCGCATCCAGAGAGTGCTTGACGATAGATTTAAGGAAACAGGTGTTTCTAATGTTTATTTTCCTCTTTTTATTCCTGAAAAATTTTTAAATAAAGAAAAAGATCACGTGGAAGGATTTGCCCCGGAAGTAGCGGTTGTTACTCATGCAGGTGGCAAAAAGCTGGAAGAGCCTTTGATTGTTCGTCCAACATCAGAAACTATTATGTACGATACTTTTGGTAACTGGATTCAATCATATCGTGATCTACCACTGCTTCTTAATCAGTGGTCAAATATTGTGCGTTGGGAGTTAAGACCTCGTTTGTTTTTGAGAACAACAGAGTTCTTATGGCAGGAAGGTCATACTGTCCATGAAACAGAGGAAGAGGGAGATGAGAGAGCACGGCAAATGCTAGAGGTTTATCGAGATATTGCAGAAAATATTATGGCTATTCCCGTGTTTACAGGAGTTAAGTCCGAATCAGAAAAGTTTGCGGGGGCACTGCGAACCTATACGATTGAGGCGATGATGCAAGATGGCAAGGCTCTACAGTTTGCAACATCTCATAATCTTGGACAAAATTTTTCTAAGGCTTTTGATGTTTCTTTTTTGGGAAGAAACGGAGAAAAGCAGTATGGATGGCAAACAAGGTGGGGGCTTAGCACAAGAGCCATTGGTGGTCTTATTATGACTCATAGTGATGATAGTGGTTTGGTTCTTCCACCACGATTAGCGCCAACTCAAGCCGTTATTACCACGATCAGCCAAAGTAGTGACAATGAAGAAATTGTAGAAAAAGCGAATGAGATTGAAAACATGCTCAAAAAAGAAAGTGTAAGAGTTTTTGTTGACAAAAGGGATCTTCGTCCTGGGGAGAAGTTCTATGAATGGGAAAGAAAAGGAGTCCCTGTTCGTATAGAGCTAGGAGCAAAAGATATAGCGGATAATTCAGTAGTACTTGTTCGTCGCGATAACGGCAAAAAGGTCAAAGTAGAATTACCAGATCTTCCAAAGAGCATTAATTTGCTTTTAGAAGAGATACAAACGAATCTATATAATAGAGCATTAGAGTATAGAAATGCAAAAACAAAATTTGTGGACAACTGGGAAGATTTTGTAAAAGCAATTGAAGAAGGTAACTTTGTTCATGCTCACTGGTCCGGAGAAAAAGAAGTGGAAGCTCAGATCAAAAGTGAGACAAAAGCAACAATCCGTTATATTCCCTTTAGGCAAGAGAAAGAAGAAGGGAGGTGTGTAAAGAGTGGAAAACCTTCTCTGGAAAGAGCGGTCTTCGCAAAAGCCTATTAAGGTTGATAGTTTTTCTTTTTATTGGTAGGATTAAGATAATCCCAATAAAAGGAGGGGTTGATGATGTCAGTCAAAAATGACTGCTCAAGAATTAACCTAGGATCGCGAGCAAAAATTGAATTTCAAGATACAGGGAAAATTGAAACTATTGAAATTGTAGAAGAACGGATGGTCAGCACAGATGAAGCACAGAGCGAGAAAGGGGTTTTAAAAATATCTTTTTCTTCCCCTTTTGCTAAAGCAGCAATGAATGCAGGTCCAGGAGAAAAAGTTTTTTATGAAGTAGCTAGCAGAGAAACTGGAAAAATGGAAAAAATTGTTGTTAAAATTCTTGATGTAAAAAACAAGTAGGAGGCATCTTTGCGTGCCTCCTTTTTTTAAGTAATATATATGCACTTTAAGATAAAATGGTGGCAACTTATTCCCTACGAGATCGCAGTTCTTTCTTTTGGAATTATTATTGGATCCTACTGGCATTATTTTTTTGTAGATTTTCTTTATTTATTTCTTCTTTTGCTTTTGATTTGCGGGGGATATGTAATATATGTATTTGCAGGACAAATAGATGCTTCCAAAAATGATTGAATTTATAACATCTCACAGCGAAGTTTTTATTTCGGTTCACTCTTTTGTGGTTATTTTTTCTTTTTGTTTTCTTTTCTTTTTGGGAGCCTTTCTTCTTTGGTTTGAAAAGAAAATTAAGAGGTGGCCGTATCTTGTTTCTTGGACACTGTTCGGATTTTTTTGTTTCTTATTTTTGTTTTCATCGACTATTATTTTTATTGCTTTCTTTTTTTAAAAATGAAGAAAATAACAGTTAATGATAAGATGCAGAGAGGTTATCAGTATGTGCTTGTAGAGACCTCAGGAAGGAATTTTCATTCTGACTTCAGACCAGAAGTTACGCCCAAAGAAATGTTGGAGCTCGGAGTTTTTTGTGGGAAATATATGACGGACTGCAAGAATGAGTTCCCAAAAAATTGGTTTCAGAGAGCAAAGCTTTCTCCAGAAAAAAGGAACTGTCTTCTTAATTATTTTCAAATTGACGCAAGCATGCCCTTGTCACACTGGATAAAGAAGGGATGGATTTTTAAAGATGACCCTCGAGGATGGTTTCAGTGGTACTGCAGATATTATCAAGGGCGAAGAATTAAGGAGGAAGATGAGAGGCAGATCAAGCGATGGAAAGCAATAAAAAGACACCTGGGTGCGGTTAAGAAAAACTGTAAAGCAAGAGATTTAAATTGTCGGAAAAAACAAAGACAAGTGCTTTTACACTGGGCTTACGATCCAAGAAAAATTTAAATATATGTCACAATATTACAAAGGAAAAAGAAGTCGAAATATTTATGATCCGAAAAGGAAAGAAGCTTTTTGCTTGAGTAGATCAAAAATAGATCTTTTTTTGAACTGTCCTCGTTGTTTTTATATAGATAGGAGGCTCGGCGTAGGAACTCCTCCTGGATACCCGTTTGCAATAAATAGTGCGGTAGACACTCTTTTGAAACAAGAGTTTGATCTGCACAGAGCGGAGGGGTCTCGACATCCTCTTCTTGAAAAGTACGGAGTGGATGCTGTTCCGGCAAAAAGAGAAGAGATGAACGAATGGAGGGAGAACTTTAAAGGAGTAAGAGCTTTTCACGAGCCAACAAACTTCATTGTGACGGGAGCGATTGATGATTTATGGATAGACAAAGAGGGGAGATATATTGTGGTTGATTACAAAGCAACAAGCAAGGAAGGAGAGATTATAGAGCTTAATAAAGACTGGCAAGATTCATACAAGAGACAAATGGAAGTTTATCAGTGGCTTCTACGACAAAACGGATTGAATGTTTCCGATACAGGATACTTTGTTTACTGCAACGGAAGGACTGATGTAGAGGCGTTTGATGGAAAAATAGAGTTTGATGTTACTCTTATCCCTTACAAAGGAAGTGATCATTGGGTAGAAAAAACTCTCTATGAAATAAAAGATCTTTTAGATAGTGATCTTTTGCCAAGATCTGGTGATGATTGTGATTTTTGTCTCTATCGCAAAGAAGTTCGCAAAGTTTTAGATGAAAAAAACCATAGCGATAATTAGTTGCTATTGACTTTTTTTATAAATATTGTATTATAACGACAAGGGTTTGGGGTTTCAAATTTCTTTTAAGGAGGATTCCAATTGATCTTTAAAAAAGAGCTAGAAAGAATTAAAAGTGACCTGGTTAAAAAAAATCTAACAAGAAGGGAAGAGATCAGTAGAATTAATCAAGCCGCAGATAGTGCGAAAAACAAGCGGGAGATGATTCTTCCAATTCTGCAAGATATGAAAATAACTGAAAGAAGTATTGCAGGAGTGGATTTATGTCTTGTTGGTAACGGGGTGTGCTTTATCGCCACTGTCAGAATAAAGGGAAAGATAATGGACCTGCTTGTTTGCGAAAATGTTCCTCCGATAGCATCGGAAGATGAAGCGTTTATAATTATCTCTCGAGAAGCACCGATCGCCATCGCTATTAACGAAAAAGGCGCTGGAGATAGCGTGACCATTGTTACTCCGGGAGGAAAACAGGAAGTCGAAATCATTGACATGTACATACCACAATAAAACCCTTGAAACCCCAAAAAAGGAGAGAGAACACCACTCTCTCCTTTACACGTAATCTATTGATTTTTAGAAAAATTAATATATTATATCACCAAAGCTTCCCAAAGCTTTAAAAATTTAAGGAGGTTGTTATATAGTGTTCATTGAAATAGAAGAAAAAAAGCAGAGATTACTTGAAAGCAAAGAGAGGTTACATCAGCAGATCTGTAATGTCAAAAATGGCCCAGGATGCAGAGACGAAAAGGGGAGTACTGCTGGTGCTCTTCATTTTGAGCTAGAAAGAGTAAATAAGAGTCTTCGTGAGATTGATGATTTCATGAAAAACAGCAAATTTTCTTTTGTTGCGAAAGTAGGAGGAATCGGTCCTGAAGAAATTGATCTTATATTCTGCAAGCAGCTACCTCCTATTGAAAATAACAATAATCTTTACAGGTTTATATCCGAAGAAGCACCGATCGCTAAAGCTCTTCAGGGAAAGAGCCCTGGAGAAACAGTCACTGTAGATGCTCCCGTAGGAAAGCTAAATATAACAATCATTGATTTGTATGAGCTTTAAGAGTTAAAAGTCTTGGGAAGCTAAAGGAGAGAGAACACCACTCTCTCCTTTAACATTTATTGACACTTTACCCTAGATGTGTCACTATTAAATTCGGCTCAAGTAGGTGAGGTAATCGCTCTTCTTTTTAATGAAGAAGGGAGGAAAGTCTGAACACTCACTTTTTAAGTAAAAAGATAGCGGGTAATTCCCGCACGCTGTAAAGCGAGGGGTGCGAGCAGAGACGCGTTTTTTCGTAAGGAAAGACGATTCCTTCGGGAATAGTCCTAATGGAGACATTAGGAGTGAAACGGCTAAATCCCTATCCGAGTGCAAGGGCAAATTTTGGTAGCCCGCTGGAGCTTCGAAGTAATTCGAAGCCAAGATAAATGATTATCGTTTCTACTTTTTGTAGGAATAACAGAATTCAGCTTACGTCCTACTTGAGCTTTTTTTATATTAATATTTGGTGATGATAAAGCGCATACTCAACAAAAGATCTAATACGATTACCTTTTCTGCTGTTTTGATTGCTTTTTCTGTAGGAGTAAGTGCGCTTTTAGGTCTTTTACGAGATCGTCTTCTGGCTGGAAACTTTGGAGCGGGAGTTGATCTTGACATTTATTTTGCTGCTTTTAGGATTCCAGACTTTGTGTACGGAGTCTTAATAACAGGAGGAATTGTAGCTGCCTTTCTTCCTGTTTTTGCAGAAACATTTGAAAAAAACGAAAAAGAGGGGTGGAAATTAGCAAATAATGTATTAAATGTTTTGTGTTTAATACTTTTTTGTTTAGGTAGTTTACTCTTTATTTTTGCTCCATTAGTGATACGAATCATCGCCCCTGGCTTTACAGATGCAGACAGAGAGTTTATGGTGCCACTAACCAGGATTATGATGATAAGCCCTGTACTCCTTGGGATGTCTAGTCTTTTTTCGGGGGTACTACAGTACTTTGATCGTTTTTTTGCATATTCTTTGGCGCCTGTGCTTTATAATATAGGAATCATTTTTGGAATTATTTTTTTGGTTCCGCTTTTTCATCCCGAAAAAGCTATCATGGGTGTTGCTGCGGGAGTGGTTATCGGGTCAATTTTACATTTTGCAATTCAAATATTTCCTGCTAAGTTTTCAGGATTTTCCTATAAATGGTTTATTGACTTAAAACAGAAAGAATTAAAGCGTATTTTTCATTTAATAATACCTCGTTTTATCGGGCAGTTTGCAACTCAAATTAATTTGATTGTAATCACGGCCTTAGGGTCCTCACTCGCTGCGGGAAGTATCTCTGTTTTCTATTTTGCTGAACATCTACAGGCTTTTCCTGTAAGAATAATCGGAGTAGCTTTTGCAGTTGCTGCTTTCCCGGCTTTTTCACGGTCTTTTGCATCCAAGAACAAGGAAATGTTTTTAGAGCATTTTTCTATGGTTGTAAGACAAGTTCTTTTTCTTATTATTCCGGTAAGTATAGCGGTTTTTCTATTACGAGCACAAATTGTTCGTCTTGTTCTTGGAACAGGAGCTTTTGGGTGGGGAGCAACACAGTTAACAGCCGCTTCTCTCGGCGTTTTTTCTTTTTCTTTTTTTGCTACCGCTCTTGTACATGTGTTTGTACGTGCATTTTTTTCCTTCCAGGACACTCGTACGCCTGTTATCGCGTCGGTTACTTCGATGACCTTTAATGTAGTGCTTTCTTTTCTTTTTATTTGGGCGCTTGGATTTGATAATTTTTTTCGTTCATTTTTTGTAAGTTTTTTAAGGCTCGAAGAGCTGCTTCCTCATATTGAAGTTATTGCCTTTCCTTTGGCGATTTTATTTTCTACTATTTTGCATCTGCTTCTCCTTGTATTTTTCTTGAAAAAAAAGATGGGATTTTTCAAAGAAAGAGAGATAGGCGAGTCATTAATCAGAATCATCGCTTCTTCTTTCTTGACGGGAGCGGTAATCTTTGCTTCCTTACGTGTAACGGGGACCATCTTAGATGTTGACACTTTCCTGGATGTTTTTATTCAAATTATTGTTGCTTTCTGTACTGGATTATTAGTTTATGTTCTAACCTCAAAAGCGCTTAATTCTCCTGAGCTTGTTAGAACAGTTGAATCTTTTTCTAAACGATGAAAATAAGAAACTTTTGCATTATATCTCATATAGATCACGGAAAATCTACACTTGCCGATAGGTTTTTAGAGATCACGAAAACTGTTTCAAAAAAAGACATGCAAGAACAGTTCCTTGACAGCATGGACCTTGAGCGTGAAAGAGGAATTAACATTAAATTGCGTCCAGTACGCATGATTTATGGAGAGTATATACTTAACATGATCGATACTCCTGGCCATGTTGATTTTTCTTATGAGGTGTCTCGTTCACTTGCTGCTGTTGAAGGCGCAGTGCTTTTAGTTGATGCAACAAAAGGGATTCAAGCTCAGACTTTGGCAAACTTACAGCTTGCTAAAGAGAAAGGAGATAAATTTGCAATTATCCCGGTAATTAACAAGATAGATTCGGATAATGCAATGATAGAGGAGACAGAGAAAGAGATGGTAGAAGCTCTGGGAGTGAAAAGAGAAGAAATTATCAAGATATCCGCAAAACAAGCGATTAACATAGAAGAAGTACTTGGCGCTATTGTTGAAAGAATTTCTCCTCCAAGTGTAGAGAATGATAACTTTTTTCGTGCTCTTGTTTTTGATTCAGAGTATAATTCTTATAAAGGAATTATTGCCCATGTAAGAGTGGTGAGTGGAGAGGTCAAAACGAAAGAACATATTTATCTTTCTGCTTCAAAAGAAAGTGGAGAAGCAAAAGAGGTGGGCTTCTTCTCTCCTCTTCAAGTTTCCCAGCCAAAGATTAAAGAAGGGGATATAGGGTATATAGCTACTGGTATAAAGGATATAGGGGTGGTAAGATCGGGAGACACTATTTGTAGAAAAGGAGAAAGTGCAACTCCTCTCCCTGGATACAAGGAACCAAAACCGATGGTGTTCAGCAGTCTTTATCCTCGTGAAGCTGCGAGTTACAATGTTTTACGCAACGCCTTGTATGAGATAAAGCTTACTGATCCTGCGTTTATATTTGACCCAGAGTTCAGGGAGGCGTTTGGAAGAGGTTTTCGTTGTGGTTATCTGGGATCCCTTCATTCAGAGATTATCTCAGAGAGACTGAGAAGAGAATTTAATCTTGACCTTATAATATCCGCGCCATCGGTAACGTTTAAAGTGATAAAAAGAAACAAAGAGGAGATAGAAATTAGATCAGCTTCCGATTTCCCAGATGGATCAGAGATAGATCGAACCGAAGAACCCTGGGTACAACTGGAAGTGATTACACCAGAGAATATGCTAGGCAGTACAACGGAGACTTTAAACAGTTTAAAGGGAAATTATGCAGATACCCGTTATCTTTCTGAGAGCAGGGTGTTGACTCTTTACAATGCACCTCTTCGGAATGTTGTTGTTGATTTTCACGATAAGCTAAAAAGCTTTACCAAGGGGTATGCCTCTGCGGGATACAAGTTTATTGGCTTTTATCCAGAAGATCTTGTCAAAATGGAGATTTTGATTGCCCATAAGCCCGATGAAGCATTTTCTACAATAGTTCCTCGTACAGAAGCTTACGAAGAAGGTAAAAAGATGGTTGCCAGGCTTAAGGAAGTAATCCCTCCACAACAGTTTGCGGTAGCACTGCAGGCAAAGGTGGGAGGGAAAATTATTGCCAGAGAAACCATCAAGGCAAGAAGAAAAGATGTTACTGGAGACTTGTATGGGGGAGATGTGACTCGGAAAAGGAAACTTTTAGAGAAACAAAAGAAAGGAAAGAAGAGATTAGAAAAGGAGGGTAAGGTCAATATTCCTCAAGAAGCGTATTTTAAGGCTTTTAGGGGTAATTGATATTTTCCTTCATGAAAGATATAATACAGTATGACAAGGAAGAAGAAAAAAAGAAATATTGATGTAGTCCTTGTTTTTGTTGTTTTTGCTGTTTTGCTCCTTTCTTATATAAATTTTAACATATGGCAGGAAAGAGTTGAAAAGATTGCAAAGATTGAATCTCTTGAAGAAAAGATTGAAAGAGAGACCTTAAGGCAAGACTATTTAAAGGCAGAAGTAGGAAGTTACGACAAGATGGAAGTAATTGAGCAAATAGCCAGAGAGCAACTTTTACTTAGAAGAGAGGGAGAAGAAGTTGTTGTTATTTCCAGAGAAGAAGAAGAGGAAGAAGAGGAAGAAGAGATTGAAGAAGAAAAGGACTTTTGGGACAGGCTTCTTGATGTTTTGCCGTAAGAATCGATGCGAGTGTGGTTCAGTGGCAGAATGCAACCTTCCCAAGGTTGAGACGGGGGTTCGATTCCCCTCACTCGCTCAGAAAATTCAGTTTGCCAGCGTAGCTCAGAGGCAGAGCAGCTCTCTCGTAAAGAGCAGGTCACCGGTTCAATTCCGGTCGCTGGCTCATTAATTTATTATAATTATGGAAATAGAAAAAGACATTAAAGAAATTGAAGATAAAATCCTCCACATGGAGGAGTGTCTTTGATGTAAAAGGTAAAACAAAAAAAGTAGAAAAGCTTAGAGAGGAAGTTTCCCATCCTGATTTCTGGAATAAGCCTGAAGGTGCGGTTAAAAAACAAAAAGAACTTTCTTTGCTCGAGGACGATATAGAGAAGATGACAGAGCTAAAGAAAAAAGTAGAGGATATAAAAGATATTCATAGAGAAACAGAAGAGGATGAGGAGATAATGAAGGAATTACAGAAAGAAGTGATAGAGCTTAAAGAAAAAATCAAAAAGGAAGAATTCCGTATTTTCCTGTCTGGTAAATTTGATAGAAATGATGCTATAATAGAAATATCTTCTGGAGCAGGTGGGAGAGATGCAGAAGATTTTGCCGCAATGCTTCTTCGGATGTACGAGCGTTATGCAGAAAGAAAGAATTACAAGGTAAAAGTGATATCTACTTCTTTTGGAGAGGCTGGTGGCCCGGAAGGAAGAACAGGGATAAAAGATGTTTCCCTAGAGATAAAAGGTTCTTATGTTTTCGGATTTTTAAAGAAGGAAAGTGGAGTTCATCGACTTGTTCGCAAGTCTCCTTTTTCTTCAGCTAGTGTCCGACACACCTCTTTTGCGCAAGTTAGTGTGATTCCGAAAATAGAGGAAAAAGATTCAGAAGTGGAGATCAAAGAGGAAGATCTACGTATCGATACTTTTCGTTCTTCTGGACCAGGAGGGCAGCATGTAAACAGAAGAGAAACAGCGGTGCGTATCACTCATCTTCCTACCAAACTTACAGCTAGCTCACAAAGTGGAAAGTTGCAAGGTGAAAACAAGAAAGAAGCAATGAACATTCTAAGGTCCAAGATAGAGCAACTACAAGAAGAAGAAAAAAAGAGAAAGATGGAAAAAGAGAGGGGAGAGTTAGCATCGGCAAGCTGGGGAAATCAGATAAGAAACTATGTTCTCCATCCTTATAAACTAGCAAAAGATTTACGAACAAAGGTTGAAACTTCGAACGTTGAAGAAGTATTAGATGGAAGTCTTGACTCTTTTATTGAGTCAGGAATTAAGAAATAAAATGATTTTTTTCAATAACATTACCAAGGTTTTTCCTCCACACCTTACCAGAAAAGAAAATGTTGTCTTGGAGAATATTTCTTTTAAGGTGGATAAAGGGGAGTTTGTCTCTGTTGTCGGAAGGTCTGGGGCTGGAAAAACAACCCTGTTTCGTATGCTTCTTGGAGAAGAGGCACCAACAGAAGGAGAAATTTTTTTTGATGGGCAGAACGTGCATAAAGTTTCTCCCTCCAAGTTTTATAAAATAAGAAGAAGAGTTGGGACTATATTTCAGGACTATAAATTACTTTCCTCAAAAACAGTTTATGAAAATATTGCTTATGCTATGGAAGTAACGGGATCATTAGATAAAGAAGTGAAAAGAGATGTTCCGGAAATACTGGAGATGGTTGGCCTTGGACTGCAAGCACATCAGTTTCCACATCAACTTTCAGGAGGAGAGCAGCAAAGAACAGCTATCGCTCGTGCCTTAATTCACAACCCTGATGTCATTTTAGCGGATGAACCTACAGGAGACTTGGATCCATATCACAGTCGTGACGTACTAAACTTACTTTTGCGTATTAACGAGTGTGGAACGACAGTACTACTTGCTACGCATGACAAGGATTGTGTAAATGCGCTTGGAAAAAGGGTTATCTCCTTGAGAGATGGTAAAATTGTAAATGATATTAAAGAAGGAAGATTTATATTATGAAAGAAAAAATAATTACTTCACTAAAAAGAGTTTGTAGCTTGGGATGGAAGAATTTTTCTCGAGAAGGAGGACTTTCTTTTGTTGCGGTGTTTGTTTTGGTAGTTACTATATCGCTAACTACCTCACTTTTTTTTCTTCAGGACATCGCTGGAATCATAATAGATGACGTTGAGGGAAGAGCAGATATTAGCATAGACTTTAACCTTACTGTTGTAGAAGAAGATATTTTTAGGGTGAGAGATGATATTGAAGAAAAATTTGAGATTAGTGGAATAGAGTATCTTTCCAAGGAAGATGTAAGGGTAGAGTTTATTGAAAGGTATGGAGATCGACCTGCACTAATGGAGTCCCTGGAAGAAGTAGGAAATCCTTTTCCAGCCTCTTTAAACATTAAGGCAGATGATGCAGTTGTTTATGCTCAAGTAGCAGATTTTTTAAAGGAATCTCATTCAGATTTAATTTATAGTGTTGATTTTCATCAAAGGAAAGACATTATTGAAGGAATTTTTTCTGTAACAGAAAGCGTTAGAAGGGGAGGAATTATTGTGAGCACTATTTTGGGCTTTATCGCCATAGTCCTTGTTTATAACACAACAAAACTTGCTATTTACGGGTTAAGAGAAGAGATACGAGTGATGCGTTTGGTTGGTTCTTCTAATCTCTTTATTCAAGGTTCATTCATTATTCAAGGGATTTTAATGGGATTTTTTGCAGGCTTTATTTCTTTCACGTTATTTTTGATTTTTGCTTTTCTAGTTCCTCAGACCCATAACATTACGATGGGGATTGATTTTCATCAATACTTCTTGCAAAACATATCTGTGATTCTCTTACTTCAATTTACTGTGGGAATTGTTTTAGGCGTATTTTCTAGCCTAATAGCCACTGGGAAATATTTGAAAGTATAAATTTTGCCGGGTCGTCTAATGGTAGGACACGAGTTTCTGGCACTCGTAGTATAGGTTCGAGTCCTATCCCGGCAGCTCTTTCTATTTTTTTTCTAATAACAACCCCGAGGACTTCTCGGGTTTTTGTTTAACATTTATTCTCTTTATGCTAAGGTATTAGCAAGGCGGTGATATATAATAAAATAACAAATTATTATGACTAAAAACTTAAAAATATTTTTAATTTTCTTGGGAGTTGTCGTATTAGGAAGTCTTGTTGCTTTGGCACTCCAAAGTCCGGAGCCGGTAGAAGATGTAGTAGAAAACGAAGAACCGGAGGTGGATGAGCCGGTTATTGATGAGGATGCAGTAGAAACCGAAGAACCGGAAATAGATGAGCCGGTTGTTGACGAAGAGTGGTCTTGTGGAGATGATTTTATAGATGAAAGAGACAACCAAACTTATTCTACGACAAAGATAGGTAATCAATGTTGGATGTCAGAAAACCTAGCCTACCTTCCAGAAGTAGTAGGACCTGCTACGGGAGACACAGCAACCAAGTATTACTATGTTTACGGATACGATGGCACAGATGTAGAAGCAGCTAAAGCAACCAGTAACTACCAAACCTACGGTGTTCTTTACAACCATCTAGCAGCAGACAATTCCTGTCCAATAGGTTGGCATCTGCCAACAGATGAAGAGTGGCACACACTGGAAGACTATCTTGCAACTGATAACTGTAGTGATACAAGAAATAATTGGGGCTGCTCACCTGCTGGAACAATACTAAAAGCAAACACTGCCTTGTGGGACATGAACACCGGAACGGATAACTACGACTTTTCTGCTCTCCCAGGTGGCTTCCGGGACACTTACGGCAATTTCTACTATCTCGGTTCGTTCGCCAATTTTTGGTCTTCCTCCGAAGTTGATTCCCGTCCCTGGAGTAGTTACTACCGGTACCATCTTTCCGGTTTCTCTACCGTCTATCGCGATACCCGCGGTCAGGAGTTCGGCTTTTCGGTTCGTTGTCTCCGGGACTTATAATCTTAAATCTTTAAATTTTTCCGTTTCCATCGCCTAACTTTGGCAAAAAAATTTTACGTGTGAGACAGAGGAAACAGGGGGCAGGTCCCTTTTAGTCGGAGAATTTGGCTTTTTAATAGAACAATAGTGTGCGGGGGTGTGGGGTAACTATATTTCTAGTAAAACCTTTGATTCTTCTAACACATCATCTATATTTTCAACCTTATTTAACCACTTAAAAGTTCGGAAATTGTCCCATCCGGGCAGCCCTTTCTATTTTTTTTCTAATAACAATCTCGAGATATTCCTCGGGTTTTTGTTTTGTGATATAATTCAGCAATAATAGACATAAAGTATATGAAAAAACAAATATCAACAACAGTAGGGATTTTAATAATTTTTATTTTTGCAGTGGCAATGGGATTATTTGTTTTTTTAAAGCAACAAGAAACAACAGAAAAAATTTTTGATGAAGATGTTTATGAAAAAAACAATAATTATGATGTTTCAAATGGCAATACTATAGAATGTGATAATAAAATTGATTTTATTTATAGCTTTGGAGTTGGTGAATCTACCTTGAATACAAAAGAAAACTTTTATTCTCCAGACATGTGCGGAGAAGAACCAGTTGAATATGAGTTTATTCTTAGTGATAGCAAGAAAAAAGAAATATGTATTTTTATTAAAGATAACGATTTAATGAAAATAAAAGATGAATTTACAGATAACTGTGATGAAGCAGGAGAAAATTGTGTTACCGTTATACCGCCAACTAGCAGAGTGTTGGAAATTTATTCTGGAGGAGAGAAAATAAAAAAAATATCATATTTAAGTCATTACTACTATCAAGAAGATCCTCATTTAGAGATATTTAGAAAGGTTACAGAAACGATTGAAGAGGTTATTTCTAGAAAAGTAGAAGAACTAGAAATTGATCAGCCAATATGTGGTTATATGTAAAAATAAAAAATACAAGAACAAAATAATAAATTTACATATAAATTATTTGAAAACCCGGTGTAATTCTTGCATCGGGTATTGTGTTAAATATTCTTTCTAGAAAAGAATAAAATAGGCTTCTTTCAGATATGGGAATTGTAGTATTTTTTTGAAAAAACAATTAATAAAAATTTATATTATGAGTTGTAAAATAGTTATATATCTGATATAAAGAAATTATAATAATGATAAATATTATTATCTTAAAGCTCATTATCAAATAGTTAATTTAAAAATAATAAATAGAAGGAGGGTTTTTCGTGATTTCTTTTAAATTAAGAACGCCGAAAGTGGGATTGGTAAGAAAGAAGAAAACATTTGTTGATGTAATTAAAGGAGGAGAGGTTGTAGCAACGATAGAGCCTGAAGATGAAAATATTATGATTAAATATTTTGATAAAGAGAGCGACAATGGTTCTTTTATTGTCATTTTTTTCGATCTTTAAAATTCCTTTTTTCTAAAAGGATTTTTTTTTATTATTTCTTTTAAAAGTGAAATAAATATTATTAAATGGTGTATAACTATAATATAGCTAAAAATAATCTAGATGAAGCAAATAGATGATAAAACTGATGAAGAATTAGTTCGGTTGGTTTTGAAAAATAAAACAGGAGCTTTTGATATTCTTGCTAAACGTTACGAGAAGAAACTGCTAAGATATGGAAAAAGATTTTTGTACAATTATGAAAACATTGAAGATGTAGTGCAAAATGTTCTCACTAAAGCGTATGTCAATATCAAAAGCTTTGATCCTTCAAGAAAATTTTCACCTTGGATTTACAGGATTGCTCATAATGAATTTATAAATCTTATTAAGAAAGAAAAAAAAGAACCTTTTCTTTTCCTTGAGACAGATGTTATTTTTTCTTTTGCTGGAAAAGAAAATTTTTTAAAAGATATTGAAATGAAAGAAATGAAAGAAGAGATAGAAAAATATTTACATAAACTAAAAGAAAAGTATCGAGAACCAATAGTGCTTTACTATTTTGAAGAAAAAGATTACCAAGAAATTTCTGATATTTTAAAGATTCCGATTTCTACCGTTGGCACAAGACTAAAAAGAGGGCGCAGTGAAATTAAAAAACTATTACATGAAAAAAGAAAACAGTGAAAATTCAATAACTGAAAAAATTGTTTCTAAGATTGAGAGAGGGGAGGTGAAGATGAAATCTAGATCTTATTTTATTGCTAGGTCGTTTTTAATAATCGGTTTATTGTCTTTGTTTTTTTTACTTCTTTTTTACTTCGGAAGTCTGATTATTTTTGTTTTAAGAATAAATGATATTTTACTTTTTCATGGAATTGGATTTTATGCGATAAGAAATATTCTCTTGTCGTTTCCTTGGTATCTTGTTTTTTTGATTTTTATTTTGGCTTTGTTGATTAGTGTAATTGGAAGGAAGTTTCAATTTGTTTACCGGAAGCCACTTATTTTTTCTTTGTTTGCGATATTAGTTATAGTTATTGTTAGTAGCTTTTTGATAGAGAAATCCTCTTTGCACTATTCTTTTTTTAAATTAGCACAGGAGGAAAGATTGCCAGTGGCTGGAAGAATGTATAGAAATTTAGGTAATCTTGACATTGATAATGCTTATTTTGGAATAATCTTAGAAAAGCAGAATGATCTTTGGATAATGGAGCTTGATGACGGAGAAAAAGTTGATTTGAAAATAACCGAAGAAACAAGAGGAAGACGTTTATATTTGCAGACAGAAGAAGGGGAAAAAGTTCTTGTCATTGGTGAGATGGATGAAGGAAAGATAGATGTAGTTAGTTTCAAAACTGTTGAAAGGCGTTTTAGATACAATAGCAAAAGATTAAATGAAAGATAAATATGACTTTTTTGTATTAATATACAGAAAGGTCGATAATAATTTATTAAAAAATAATGATTACTCTAATGACAAAAAGATTAATTGTTGGAATGATTCTTTTAGCAGGAGTTGCTTTTCTTTCAACAGGGTCAGTTTTTGCCTCTGAAGATGCAAAGCCCTGGGAATCGATGACAAGGTTTAGAGGAGAAGACAGTTTCTCTGCTCAAGAATTGGATATGTCAAAAGAAGACTTTCATGTCTATAGAAATGAAACTAGAGAACAACACAGACAAAGTAGACTAGAACAAAGAGAGGAAAGATTAATGGTAGCTGTTGAAAGAGGATGTATTACAGAAAGTGAGATGCTAGAGAAAATGCAGACAAGAAAGGGAAGATTCTCAAAATAAAAGGTAATCTTCTTTTTAGTAATGAGAGCACTTTATTTAAAAGTGCTCTTATTTTTATGAAGAAAAATAATTACTTTGACTATCAATATTTTAGACTAGGGCAAGTCCGTGTATTTTTATAAAAAAACCAATTTTCTTTTCTTTTTTTCTTCAAATTTTTAAGACCTAGAAATTCGAAAAGATGTTTTTTATAATTTTGTTCTGTGGTATTATAAGATAAAATACAAAAAAGGGAGGGTGAAAAATGGAGAAATTGTTCTTTTTTTTAGTCTTTTTTTTACTTATTACAGTGCCTAACAGTTATCAAGAAAAAGAAGTAGATATTAAAGAGCGGGAAAAATCTGGCTATCATCTTAATGAAACAAATGATATAAACTATGCAAGAACAGAAAAAGATGAATTTGATATAAGTTTTATTGATATCAGGATTCCTGACGATATTTCTCCGGCAGAATATGTTCATTTATCCAGAGAGGGGCAATAAAAAGGAGGTGTCATCAAAAGATACCTCTTTACCTTTTTTAAAAGTTATTTACTTTAAAAGATTTTTGTTTCATAATATAAGCGATGGCACTGCACATTTAAAAATTAAAGGAGGGAAGAGTTTTGGAAAAATACCAAGGATGTTTAAAAGCGCAAAGGTTCATTACGGAGAATACTGCTGGAAGAAGAAGCTTTTTAGAAGATGATAGCGATTTTTTTTATTTTGGGCTAGCTAGCTCATTTGCAGTTGATGAAAGTCAAAAAATAATTCCCAGCAAAGCAACAAGAAGAATGGAGAAAAAAGTGCAAGTTTTTTACTGTTCTGGCACGCCTTATACAAGGACAAGAATGACTCACACAATAGAAGTTGTTGCAATAGCATCTTTTTTGGCTAAATTTTTGGGATTAAATGTTTCTCTTGCAAGGGCAATAGCAGCTGGGCATGACATTGGACATGTTCCCTTTGGTCATTTGGGGGAACGATTTCTTTCTAAAAAATTAGCAGGTAAATTTAGACACAATGCCTTTAGCACTATTGTCGCTGAATTTATTGAAAGATCTGGTGGAGGATTAAATCTAAGCTATGAAACCCTTGAGGGGATATATCATCATTCTGGTGATTGGAAAAACTTTGATTATAAGCTTCCTCAAGAGTATCTCGTTGTAAAAATCGCAGATAAGCTTGCTTATACTGTTGCTGATTACAATGATGCGATGCGTATGGGCTATATTTCTAAAAAGAATGATTGCTTTGAAAAAATGGGAAGCAGTCAAAGGAAAAGGATAGCTAATGTTTTGCGAGCGGTAATAAAAGAAAGTGCGGAAAAAGGAAAAGTTTCTTTTGAAAAAAGCGAGATGGCCGAAATATTTAGTAGTGCAAGTAATTTTATGTTTGAAAACGTTTATGCAGAGGCGGATAAGGATATTGATTTTTCGATCTTGGAAAAAGCATATAAACGAATCGGGGAGAGTGAAATTTTTTCACAGTGTGACCCGGTTATTGTTTTTGCTTTAATCAATGAAGAAGATGTTAATGCTATCGCTTTGGCCTCCGAAGATAGCGCTATAGAAGATCTAGGTATTAAAGAAATTTTAAAAAATATTAAAGGATTAAAAGTAGATGATTTTGCTTCTTTTCCTTTTAAAAAGGAGGATTTCTTGGCTTAAACGTTACAATTGGGCGCTCTGAAGGAGCGCCTTTTATTATATGGATCAGTATAATGAGTTGTTTTTTTGTGTAAAATATTGTATAATATTATAAGCGAGGGATTTTATCAGAACTCTTAAAATTAAATATTAAGGAGAGGGGGTTAGCAAAATGATAATAAGAAAAATATTTAAAGCTGTAGTGCTTGTTCTTCGGATGGGACCAGATAGGATAGAAAAATTAGAGAAAGAGGCAACGACAGACTACCTCACAGGTCTCTTAAATCGAAGAGGTTTTGAAAAGAGGGTAGAAGTTGAAAAGGAACGTTCAGATAGGTATAGCTATCCTTTTCTTGTTGTTTATATTGATATGGATAATTTGAAAGAGATAAATGATGACGAGGGACACGATGCTGGTGATGATGCAATAATTTTTCTAGCGGAAACGATAAAGCAAAGTTGCCGTATTATGGATTTTGCTGCTCGCACTGGAGGAGATGAATTCGTTATTATTTTTCCTGAGACAAGTGAGAGTGATGCAGAAAAAATTGTTTCAAGATTAAGGAAAAAAAACAACATTTCTGTGGGTTATTCTCAGTATTCTGGGAAGAAAGAAAATCTTCGTGACGTTATGAAGCTTGCTGAAAAGAGAATGTACATTGAGAAAAAAAGCAAGAGGGATTTGATTAGAAATAATTGATGCAAAGGAGAAATTAGGGAATGAAGATTATATACTAGCTTAGTAAGTGAAAAGTATTTGCTTTAAATAAAAAAATGTTTCACGAAGAGCAGAGATCCTCTCAAACCCTACAATGATCTTTTTAAAAGAGTTAAAGTAAACAACATTGATGTTTTAAATTAACTCCACCCCCCTTTATAGGGGGATTTTTTATAATAGATGAGTATATGTAGTACAGTGTATCGGGGGAGGTGATAACTATGATTTTAACAAATGAAGCTGATGATGTATAATCAAGCTAACATGAATAATAAAAAAAATATTGCGATTTTGTTTGGAGGTAAATCTGCTGAACATGAAGTATCTTTGCAATCGGCAAAGAGCATTTTCCAGGAAATTGATAAAGACCTTTATAATCCATTTTTAATTGGAATTGATAAAGAGGGAAAGTGGTTCGTAAGCGAAGACCTTGAATCTGTCTTGCTGGATGGAAGATTAATGAAAGACATTAAAAAAGACTATGTAGCACTAACTCCACAGTGTGAAGGGAAAGTTATTTTTTTAACAGGAAAAGAAACAAAAATAAAAATTGATGTTGTTTTCCCTATACTTCACGGTCCTTTTGGTGAGGACGGAACGGTTCAAGGAGTTTTGAAATTAGCAGATATTCCTTTTGTTGGTTCAAGCGTTTTAGGATCTGCAGTTGGCATGGATAAAGAAGCCATGAAAAAGATTTTAAAAGACAACTCTATTCCTGTAGCCGATTATTTATGTTTCTATAAGGATGAAGAAATTTTAGGTTATGAAGAGGTGGTAAAAAGACTTAAGAGTCCTTTTTTTGTGAAGCCAGCAAACATGGGGTCCTCTGTCGGAGTAAGTAAAGTCTACAAAGAAAAAGATTATCACAAAGCAATTTCTCTGGCGTTTGATTACGATTTAAAAATAATAGTTGAAGAGTTTGTAGAAGGAAGGGAAATCGAGTGTTCGGTTTTAGGAAACAGCAATCCTCGAGCATCTGTTTTAGGGGAAGTTATTCCAAGTCATGACTTTTATTCCTATGAGTCAAAATATATAGATGAAGAAGGGGCTAGTCTTAAAGTTCCGGCAGACGTTAATAGTGAGATAGCAGAAAAAATTCAGAACTTAGCAGTAAAAACATTTAAGGCCTTGTATTGCGAGGGATTAGGAAGAGTTGACTTTTTCTTAAAAGAAAATGGAGAGCTTTTTGTTAATGAGATTAATACAATGCCGGGGTTTACAAAAATAAGCATGTATCCAAAGCTTTGGGAGGCTTCAGGCGTTTCTTATAAAGACTTAATTACAGAGCTTATTAATCTTTCCTTGAAAAGATTTAAAATAGAAAAAGAATTAAAAACAGGGTATAGAGCATAAACTTGCAAAACTATCAAAGAGAGAAATGATGGGTTTTTATTTCAATAAAGATGCTTTGATATAGCCTTTCTTTAGTTAAACTTTTAATATTAGTATTTTCAAAGCATTCTTCGAATTTTTGTTTTGTGATATACTGAAGACAATATAAATTAAGCAAATAATTTATGAATAAAAAAATATTTAAAATTATAACAATTGGAATAATATTTTCTTTCGCTATTGGAATCTTCCTTATTGGAGATAATTTTCGAAAAACAGATAACAAAGAAATATATAACTTTACTGAAGTGTTTGTTGATTATTTATATCAACAGGACAGTGAAAGCCTTAAAATGTTGATACACCCTGAATCTCGAGATTATTTTTCTTCATTAGGCCCTGAGAAAGAAGGAGAAAAGGTAGAAGATTTAATTACTTATTCCTCAAGCATTTTTAAAAAAACAAAACCCTCATTTATTGTAAATGACATTACAGAGGACATAAGCAATGCAGGAGTTTATGACGAAGAAAATAAATTACTAGATAATTATTTTAGCGGAGGCAATGGAGAGTCCTTGTATCTTCCTGTTTCTCCTGAAAAATTTTTGAATATAATTGGCGAATCAGAAGATTTTAATTTTTTAATTTCTGTAGCTGAATTAAATGATGAGTGGTTTTGGGTTCCTCTGATGAGCGAAGAAAGAGCTCCAGAAGCATAAAAATGTCTATAAAGAGAAAATTTTTTCTAATTTTCTTTATCGACAATTCTCGACATTTTTTTAGGAATCCTGCTTTGCATTGCAATAGGAATATTATTCTTTAAAATAAAGCTTATGTTTTTTAAATCTTTTTTAGTTGCGTTTCTTATATTTCTAGCAGTAGATATGTTGTGGCTTGGACTGGTTGCCAAAAATTTCTATGATAAATACCTTGGTCATCTTTTAAGGGATAACGTTAACTGGCCTCCTGCAATCATTTTTTATCTTCTTTTTGTTGTTGCTCTTGTTGTATTTGTCATCACTCCTTCTCTTGAGAAAAACTCATGGATACATGCACTTTTGTATGGTGCTTTCTTTGGCTTTATTGCTTATGCCACCTACGATCTTACCAATCTTGCTACACTAAAAAGTTGGCCGATTATTGTTGCCGTTGTTGACATTATGTGGGGGGCTTTTCTGGGAGGAACTGTCTGTGTTTTAACTTATTTTGTTGTTACTAAGTTTTTGTCATGAATTATTTTTTACTTCTTGCGGGAACTCTTTTTCTTTATATGACGGCCTTTTTTTTGGTTTCTTTGATCAAAAAAAGAAATGATGTTGCTGATGTTGCATGGGGAATTGGTTTTGTTATGCTTGCTTGGGTTTCTTTTTTCCTCTCTCCTGAAACAGAGCTGAGACATATCATTATTTGTGCTTTAGTTAGTGTTTGGGGAATTAGGCTTGCTGGACATGTTTACACAAGAAACAAGGGAAAGGAAGAAGACTATCGTTATCTAAAGTGGAGAGAAAAGTGGGGGAGATGGTTTTATCTGAGATCTTACTTCCAAGTTTATATATTACAGGGAGCTCTTCTATATATTATTGTTTTGCCGGTACTTTTTATTAACAAAGAAGCAGGGGGCAGTTTTGAAATTTTAGACTTTATCGGAGTTTTTGTTTGGTGTATTGGTTTTTTCTTTGAATCTGTAGGAGATGCTCAGCTTGCCAAGTTTTTGGAAAATCCAAAAAACAAAGGAAAATTGATGACGCAAGGCCTTTGGAGATACACCAGGCATCCGAATTATTTTGGGGAGGCTCTTTTGTGGTGGGGGGTCTGGATAATTTCTTTTTCTGTTACAGAATCTATTTGGCTTCTTGTTAGTCCGATAGTCATTACTTTTTTAGTATTAAAAGTATCAGGAATTCCTATGCTTGAAAAAAAGATGGCAGAGCACCCGGATTTTGATGACTATAAAAAGAGGACAAGTGTTTTTGTGCCACTCCCACCAAAAAATAAATACTGATTGCTTTCTTGTTTTTATATTAAAACAATCCAAAAATCATGAAGAAAGAGAATCTTATTTCGTTTTTTGTTATATCAATATCTCTTATTGCCTTCTTTCTTTGTGCATTTTTTTCTTCTGGAATAAGGGTAGATGAAGAAATTGTTTTATATGAGGAAGAGAGTGTTTTTCATCAGAGCGAAGTATCTTTTTATAAGGGAAGAGTGTTGAGGGTGGAGCATGAAGAGATAGGTTACCAACACGAAGATGCGGGTTACCAGAGTGTAAAACAAGAATTAAAGGTAGAAGTATTGGATGGTGATTTTACTGGAAAAGTATTTCTAGTTGAACACGGGTCCATATTTGACCTGGACAAATCGAATGTTTTCAAAGAGGGAGACATTGTTGTGTTAAGAACAATTGATGAAAGTAATTTTTATATTAGCGATCACCTAAGGAGAAACGGATTAATTTTATCTCTTTTTATTTTTTTGATAGCTATTTTATATTTTGGGAGAATGCGTGGACTTGGTGCTATTTGCGGACTTGGTTTTAGTTTTTTGGTTTTAATTAATTATATTGTTCCAGCAATCATTACTGGAGAAGAAATAATAAAAGTTGCTTTGACTGGTATTTTAATAATATCTGGTGTTTCAATTTTTCTTGCTCATGGAATTGGGAAAAAGGCAAATGTTATTTGGTTAAGCACAGTAATTACTTTATTGATTGCCATCTTTTTGTCGCATTTCTTCGTAGAGATAACTAGTCTTTTTGGGAGAGGAAACGATGTCGGTCTTTCTTTCCACTACGGAGAATACTCGCATATTAGTTTGCAAGGATTGCTACTTGCAGGACTTGTTATCGGAGTTTTTGGTGTTATTACTGATGTTGCTTCTACACAAACAGCTGCAATTTGGCAAATCAAAAGAGCTAATCCGGAGTTAGAAATGAAGGAACTGTATCAAAGAGGGACTTTAGTCGGAAGAGAGCATATTGCTTCTCTGGTAAACACTCTTATTTTGGTTTATGTTGGCGCATCTCTTCCTTTTCTTTTATTAATTATGGGGATAGATCATACACCACTATGGGTAATGCTAAATAGTGAGTTTGTCGCTGAAGAAGTTATTAGGGCAATAGTTGGAAGCGTTTCGCTGATACTTGGAGTTCCAGTATCTAGTTTTTTTGCTAGTTATTTTGCAGGCAAAGAAGGGTGCTTTTCTTGTGAAAATGAAAGTAATGCCTAGATGGAGTAATCCCAAAAAATGTATTCTTTAAAAAAAAGAGAGGATGGTTAATCCTCTTTTCTGCTGTTTTGGAAAATAAATCTTTCGATAGCACGTACAGCTTTTCTTTTTTGATGATTCTTGTTTAAAACGGTGATGTAAGGAACTTGGGTGTTGTTGATGATTTTCTCCCACTCATTGGTCGTTGTTATCTGTTGCTCTTGGATTTCTTTGATGCAGTTTACCCTTTCTCTCTTATCGTTTTTTCTCCAAATTAAAACATCTTCTGGATCAGCGGTGACATGAATTAATCCATTTGCACTATTAATCCACTTTGAAGGGGATGATGGCTTGCATGTCCAGTTATTTTTGCCGTATCTTTTTGATATTGCTAGGTGACTCAAGCACAAAACAATTTTACCGTTTTCAGAAAGACTTGCTATGGTCTCAAAACAGAGAGTATTTGAGACTTCTTCCTTTCTTTCGGAACTTGTTTTTTCAAGTTCACGATATGCGCTTTCATTGATACTTAAATTATAGGAAAAGTCTCTTATAATTCCTAGATGATACATAACTAGCCTTGACACGGTAACAATTACAATTTCTGAATTCTCTCTTTGTAGAGCAGCAGCAATAGCATCTTTACCAACTCCATTAATCCCGTATAAAACAAATATTTTACTCATAAAGATCAGTTTCCCTCCTCCGACAGAGTTGATATGTCGGAGAAAAATAACAAAACTAACTCTTATTATCTTTCTTCAACATACTTTTATAGTCATCTTCAATGGCTAAGTACGCCTTTGTTATTCTTTCATTATTTTCAAGTCCTAGTTTTTTAATCATTGATTCAATGTCTTTCTTTTCTCCTTCAATTTCTAAAAAAGTGCCAAAGTACAGATCATCAACACACACCTCAACATCAGGAAATTCCCACTCTTGTCTTTTCTTTGAAAACTCTCTGATACGATCAAATCCCAGAGATTTTAGTATTTCTATACCTTCCTTTTCGTCATCAATTGTTATTGAATATTCTTTTCTTTCAAAAAAGGAAGATTCTTTTTGTGGCCTTACTTTCACGGTTAAAACACTTTTCCCAAATTCTTTCCTTATTCTAGGAAAAATACCTCTCTCAACAGAGTCTTTTGAAAAAAATCCATATGTTATTTGGTCATATGGTTTTTTTGCTTTTCCTCCCAAAGCAGAGAGCTTTTCAAGAATCTTATCTTTGTTTTTTAATTGAAATTTAACTTCTATTTCTTTTTTCATATTTTATAAAAGCCTTCTTTCGGCATAAGAAAGATTATCGTTTAATGGGTTATCATAAACAGTTAAGTCTTTTGCTTTTGCGTTCTTGAATCCATTTCTCCTGTCCCAGCAACAAGCACACTGGCCACAATGATTTTTCCCTTTGTTTGTGCACGTTCTAGTAAATTCTAATGGAAGCCCATTTTCAAGACAATGCTTCATGTAAACCTCTTTTTCGTAGCAATTTTGAAACTCTTCTTCAATTGGTAAAGATATTATTTGCCAATTCCAGTTATTTGTAATATGACAAATCAAAATATTTAAGGACCTCAGTGAAGTTAGGGAAGAGTGGTATAAATTATCTTCTTTGCAAAGAGAAAGAAATACGGTATCTATATAAACACCTTTTGACTGAAGAGAATAAGCGTACTCCATTGCGGTTAGAAAGATAATTGGATTTCTTACAGGATAGCTAATATCGGTTCTTAGCAATATATCGTCTTTTAGTTTTTTAGTAGCTATTAAGTCTTCTTTATACTCTTTTGCAGGGGTTTCTACTTTTATTTTTTTTATCTCGTGAAAATGATTTGGAAATCTTTTTGAAAAGTATTTATTGAAATAATCTACTGACGCACTTTCTGCTTTAATGTTTGACTGTCCTCTGTCTATGAAGCATGGATAAACATTTAGCTTAAGATCATTAAGCAAAATAAACAGCTGACATATGCTGTCAATTCCTCCAGATACAGGAATTGTTACAGCGGAGCTTTCTTTTGGTATTTTAACAACGTAACCTCTCTTTTCTTTCAAAATTTCATTAAATTTTTCAATAAGATATCCATCTTCAGTCCTTCTTTCTCTATTTAAATGACCAGTCTTTGTGTTGATTAAATTATTCATTTTTTTACAATAACATATTTTCTTGTTTTGTAAAGGTAAATGAGGCGGGGGACACAGTTTTAAGGCTTATTATTGACAAAAATATATTTTATTATATAATGTAAATATATTATTTCATCAGAGCCAATCAAGTATAAATGTTAAACATAATTATTAATTAAAAAAGCAATAAAAAATATTGTTTTTTTTAAAAAAAATATGTACAAAAATATAGAGCCGTTTGGTGTCCATATTCACAACGAAACCGTAGGCAAAGCTTGGGTTGATTTAATTCGCTCAATAATTGATTTCGGAGAAAATTCACCTGATGAAAAAAGAGATAGAGTAGCTCTTCAAAATTTAAGAATTAAGATAGAAAAACCGGTTATGCCCGATCCTGTTCTGGAAGAATACGGAAATAAAGACAACTTGGATGCCATAGTTTATTTAACTGTTGGAGGGGGAGTAGAGATGTATGATTTTGATGTAGTTCCAAGCTTTACTGCGGGACCTAAAAGTTACTATTCCAGAATTAAAGAGGGAAGAATGTATGAGTATATTATTGACAGGCTGAGCACTATACCTGAAAGCAAGAAGGCAGTGATGAGCTTCATAAACTGGGAGGATTATGAGCTGGTGATGGCAGATCACTACGATGATTATTTGCCATGTCTTTGCAACGTTCAATTTAGGCTCATTAAAAACAATGAAGGGTGGGATATGAATTGCGTTTGGTATGCAAGAAGCTTAGATGGTTTTCAGAAAGGAAATGGAAATATGTTGGCGATATCAATACTTTGTAATCAGATAGCAGAAGATCTTAGCAAAAAATTAAATGTTCCAATTAATACAAAGTCATTGGATGGTTTTATAACAGATGTGCACATATATGGAGAGTGCATAGAAGATGCTAAAGAATTAATTAAAAAATATGACGAAGATAATAAACACTAATACTTTTGGTTTAGAGAAGAAAAGACAAGAGGATCCGAGTGTTCTAAAGGATATTGACGGGATAATAAAGAGGAGAAGATTAAATGTTGCAAAAATTCCCAAACCCGGGTCTCCGGTTGTTGCAGTTCACTCTGGAGGAATGGATTCTACAACCAATATTGCTATTCTCTTAGAGGATTTTAAGCTTAGTGTTTATCCTGCTTTTATAAATAGAGATCAGAGCAATTTAAAGTATGAAAGAGAAGCTGTAAATTATTTTGATGATTACTTTTCGAAGAAATATCCTGAACTGTTTAATAAAACTATTGAAATTCAAGTACCGACTCCTGCCTCTGAATACAAGGACATGTTAAGGAGTGTAAAAAATTTAGGGGACGGAATAGAGTCAAGAACGAGAATAGCTTATCCTGCTAGAAATCCAGCAATAATATTAACAGCAGCAGAATATGCTTACTCTCTTCAATCAAAAAAAGTTTTCCCAAAGACAGTTTTTATTTCTTGCATGAAAGAAGATCCACCGAGACACTCAACTCTTACATCCATGAGGATTTTAAATCTATTAATTTGTCAGATTATGGGCGATTATTCTTGGCAAGTGATATGCCTTCCTATAGAGAGGGAGTATAATAATTTTTATGGGAAAGATGTTTATTTGAGATGGGCTGATAAACACAATCTTCCTATTGAAAAAACAAGGAGTTGTTATAAAGATCAAGAAAAACATTGTGGGAAGTGCTACCCCGCTTGCGTTAACAGAATAGAAGCATTTAAAAAGGCGGGAATAGAAGACAGAACAAAATATGATGCTTAGTCTTTGCACAAACATCTACAAAACCCCTGCTTTCAACCAGGGGCTTTGTTTTGCTTGGGGGTAGCTTCTACTAGCTCGTTGTCTTCTATATAGGGAATTAGTGTTTTTTTTAGTAATTATTTGTGGTCTCCCTATTTTTAGTTCACAGCCTTCACGACTTTAACAGTAAAATGAAAGAAAATAAAACGGAGTGTTGTAATAATAAGAACTCTTTTAGAAAGAATTAATTAAATTAAGTAATTTTTTGGAGTTGATTTCTGAGTAAAATAGGTTTAGAATTGTTTATGTGCTTGGGGTGTGTTTGTGAGATTTAGGAATTTATAAAAATCTAATTCATGAAGAAAGCAATTTTAATATTAATGGCGACGGCTCTAGTTATTGTTGGAGTTGTTTATGCTGTAAATATTGAGGAAAAGGGAGATAAAAACAATAGTGATCATTCCTTTATTGAGTGTTTAGCAGACTCTGGTGTAATTATTTATGGTAGTAGTACTTGTCCGACTTGTACCAAGTTAGAACGGGAATATGATGATTATGAAACAATAAAATTCATTTATCTAGATTGTTCAGGGCGTGGCACTACAGGAGAGACAGTGAGATGTAGGAGTGAAATGAAGACAAACGTTGTTCCTGAAGTACAGATAAAGGGGGAGGTTTTTGATGATTGGGGTTCCCCGGAAAACTTATCAGAAGAGACAGGATGTAGATTATAAAGTTAATTAAATGTTTCTATGGCAAAAAAAGCAATATTTCTTTTAATCTCTTTTATTTTTTTGTTTACGGCAAGTCCTTTGCTTGCCAGCGAAGATTTGATTACAGAAAACAGCGTTAATGAGAAAGAGGTAACCATTTACTTTTTTGAAGACAGATGGTGTGAGGTTTGTAGGAAAGTGAAGTATTTTTTTGAAGAGATTAAAGATGATTATGAGGGACTAGAAATTATTACCTATCCTATATCTGACAGAGAGCTTTTAGATGAAGTAGGGGAGATGCATGGAGTAGAGTCACCAGACATGATGGCGCCAACTATTTTTATTCATAGCAACGATAAAGATTATCACCTTCAATTTATTCAGTTTTCCGAGGAAGAAGAGAAAGATTTGATTGCTGCAATCGAAGGAAGAGATATTGTGAGTGATTGCTGTATTTTTACAGTTCCACTTATTGGATTAAAAGTTGATACTAGTGATTGGTCTTTGCCTTTTATAACTATCGCTTTGGGTACAATCGATGGATTTAATATATGTTCTCTCGGGGCCCTTATTTTGATTTTGTCTATTGTTATTGCCTTTGATTCCAGAAAAAAAATATTTTTTTATGGAGGATTATTTATCTTTATTACTGTGGCGGTCTATGGGGGAATTGTTTTTGCTTGGAGAGGTCTCTACGAAGTGTTATCAGCATACACTGAAAGCCTGGGTTTTGTTATTGGAGTATTAGCATTTTTGGGGGGATTATATTTTTTGAAAGAGGCGTGGAGGTTTGTTAAATACGGACCAACGTGTGATTCTTCTGAAAGCAGGCTCGCTATCAATGTGGCAAAAAAACTTCAAGAATCTTTCAGTGATCCTAAAAAAAGTGCTATTGCCTTGACCGGAAGTGTTGTTTCCTTTGCTATTATAATAACGCTAGTAGAGCTTCCTTGTTCGATCGGCTTGCCCATAATTTATGCTGGCTTATTAGCTGAGGCAGGAGTTTCTCTTACAGCATCTATTCTTTATATCTTGCTCTATCTCTTCTCCTATATGTTAATTGAAGTAGCGGTCTTTACCAGCGCTGTTTTGACCAAAAGGATATGGTTAGTAAATTCCAAAGCAATGATTGGGGTTACACTTTTTGGCGCAGCAATTCTTTTCTATCTCGCTTCTTATTATTTGCTTAGTTAAAATCTTTAATGACAACAGTAGAGGATAAGCAAAAAATATCAAAAGTTAAATAAATATTTTATGAAAAAAGTAGCACTACTAATAATTGTTTTTTTGATTATTCTTGTTGTTATCGGGATAATAGCATCGGTTATCTCCTTGTTGCAAGAAAAATCAGAAGAGAGGATATTAACGAAAGATTGGATTTATTACGAGCATGATGTTTTGGGGATTTCTTTTCACTATCCACCTGAGTGGGGAGAGCCAATCACATCTCCCAGAACAACAATTACCAATTTAGAAAAAATTAACGAGCTAAGAAAAGAGGGTAGGGAGAATACAGATTACGTGTCGGAATTAGATTACAGGGTTGATTTGTATTTTTCTGGAGAAAAAGTTCCAAGAATAGAAATATATAACGATGAATTCAAAGGAAAACTACCTTCGAATCTCCGCTTGATGTCTTTGGGTCCCATTGATAATTTTCTTGAGATAAAAGAAAGTCACGACATCTGTGATTATCGCTTTGAGTTCGATAAAAGACCGAATGTTGATTGGTATGTTTTAGAAGAAATTTATTCTGAGTGTAGGAAAGATATTAAAACATCAATTCGTCAAACAAGAGTCAAGAGAGAAGGAGGAGACACTTATTATAATTACAATCTAACAGACTATGCTTTCGTGAAACTGCAAAACAATTATTTTGATAATGCAGTTATCAGTTATTTTCATGCAGGAAAACAATCTTTTGATGAAATATTAGGTCCAGAAGATATTTTTATGGAAGCAGGAGAAAGCTATGAAAAGGAGAAAGCAAAGTTTTCTGCTTTTGTTGGTAGTATTGACGTTTTTCCACCTACTATATCGGAACAAAAAGATTTTGAGGTTATAGAAGGTGAAGATCCGAGAATAACAACTATTCGCAAGTACTACTATAAGATAGTAAAAGGAGATTTAGAAGATGCTTATGGTATGTACAAAGAAGGAGATATTGATTTTGAAACATACGAGAGCTGGTACGAAGAAACAATTTTAGCTGAGCCTAGCGATTTTGAAGAGATAGGAGATAATAGATATCGCTTTAAAGTTTACTTTCAAGATGAAAACAGGGAAAAAGAACTATACCACGTAACTATGGAAGTTGAAGAAGAAAAGATCATCCCGATTTCTTCAGAAAAAATTCTTACAGAGTTTTTTCAATTTGAAGACATGATTGCTTTCACAAAAGAAAGACAAGGTAATAGCTATTTAGTGGTTTTAGAAGATGGGGAAGAAAAAGTTTTAGATGAAGGAGTTGCAGAATTTTCATTTGAAAGGGGTGATAAAAAGATGCTCTTAGGACCATTGAAGTTTTCTCCGAAAGGTAACTATTTAATGAGTTATTTCAGCTTTTTTGGATTTGGAGGAATAGATATATATAACTTAAATGAAAAAGAAAAGGTTTTAAGTTTAGACTTGGCTCATTTTAATAATTCTGCCTTCACAGAAGAAGAGGACTATTTTTTCGCTTGTGTTAGCAATGAAATGTACGGGCAGTGTTATGAAGCGATTTACAGCGTTTCAGATTTTGAAGAAGTGTATAGGAAAGAAGAAGACATGTGTGCTCAAAAATGTAGCTATGATAAAGAAAGGCGAGTAATTAGATTTGAGAAGGGAAGTTATTTCCCAGCAGAAGAGAAAATTATAGAGTTTTCTTTAGAAGACAAAGAGGCAAGAGAGGTTGCAGAATAATTTTATATGAGTTTCACAAAGAAAAGAAAGTTATACTTTAAAGTGTAAGTTTTGTCATCTAAACGAGTCGGTAAACACAAAAAGGGAGCTCTGAAAAGGTTTCCTTTTTTATTTATCTTTTCTTCGAGGTCTGGTATGATGATAAAGAGAAATATGACAAAAATAGAAGTTGAGCACAGGGGAGCACTAAAAAAAGATGAGTTTAAAAGACTTAAGGTTTTTTTTGATAAAGAAGCTGATTTCCTAGGAATAATTGATAGGTTTTCTGTTATATACTCACAACGAGAGGATGATCAAAGTAAAGAGGTATACGAACATCCAGTAGATTTAAAGGTTAGAATAACCAATAAAAAAGGGGAGTTGGTTTTAAAGCATGGAAGGTGGAGCGGGAATGATGCGCGGAAAGAGTTTCTTTTCCCAATTGAAAAAGAAAAGATTGATGAGATGATAGAGTTTTTAAAGATACTGGGACACTATCACGGTGTTCTTCAGGCAACAAAAACATATCTTTATCGCTACAAGGAAGTCGATTTTTCCTTGGTAGAGGTTCCTGATTGGGGATATTATTTTGAAGCGGAAGTTGTAACTGAGTCTAAAAATATTGAAAAAGCTAACGAGAGGATAAGAAAAGAGTGTGAAGATCTTGATATAGAGACCCTTGATCACGAAAAATTTTGTAGACTTTTAAAAAGTTTAAATGATAGACCAGGGCATAGGTTTAATTTCAAAAAACAGGAGTTCGTTGAAATTAAGAAGCGGTTTAGTAAATATTTTTGACTTGTTTAAAAAAGATATAAGAACTGAGAGGCAAAGTTTTAGAAAATAATTAGATGAAACAAAAGGAAGCTTTTGAAATTTTAAAGGCGGGTTACAATGTGTTTCTTACTGGGTGTGCAGGCTCAGGGAAAACTCATCTTTTAAGTGATTATATAAGTTTTTTGAAAAAGAAAGGAGTTTCAGTTGGAATAACCGCTTCTACAGGAATTGCGGCAACTCATATTGGGGGAGTAACGATTCACTCCTTTAGTGGCATGGGGGTCTTAAATCAACTTACTTCTAGTGACCTTAATCGTGTCCTCAAAAAAAGTTACCTTATTAAGAAATTAGAGAAAACTCGAGTTCTCATTATTGATGAAATATCAATGCTTTCTTTGGATCAGCTTGATATAGCTGACAAAATTATACGTAGTTTTTTAAAAAGTGAAGAACCTTTTGGAGGAATGCAGGTAATTCTTTGTGGTGATTTTTTTCAGCTTCCACCGATAAAAAGTGATCACAATCTTTACTCCCAGGGAACAGGTTTTGCCTATAAGGGCAGAGCATGGAGAGAATTAGATTTAAGAGTTTGTTATCTTACAGAGCAGCATCGACACAAGGAAAAGGATCTTCTTTTTGTTTTAGAGTCCATAAGGAAGAATGAAGTGAATGAGGATGTTATAAATCTTTTGAAGGGACGATATATGGCTAAGATAAAAGAAGGAGAAGAGATTACAAAACTCTATACTCACAATGTGAATGTGGATAATATAAATGCCAGAGAACTGGAAAAACTTTCCGGCAAACAAAAAGTTTTTAACATGAAAAAGAGTGGGCCGGAAAGACTAGCGAGCACTTTAGAGAAAAATCTTCTTACTCCAAAGAGACTGGAGCTTAAAAAAGATGCAGTGGTGATGTTTGTTAAAAATAATCCAGAGAAAGGGTATGTTAATGGAACTCTTGGACGTGTTGTAAGATTTCAGGAAGAAATGCCGGTTGTAAGAACACAGAAAGGAAGGTACGTGAAAGTAGAGCAAGAAAAGTGGAATATTGAAGAAGAGGGGGAGGTGAAGGCAGAGGTAAGGCAATTGCCACTGCGCTTAGCGTGGGCAGTTACGGTGCATAAAAGCCAAGGAACAACACTAGATGCTGCAGAGATTGATCTTAGTAGGGCTTTTGAGCCGGGAATGGGATATGTTGCTCTTTCAAGAATTCGTTCACTTGAAGGCTTACGTCTTATAGGATTAAATAAAACAGCGCTTCAGGCAAATGAAGAGGTTATCAAAATAGATAGGGCTTTCAAGAAAGCATCAGAAGAAGATGGGAAAGAGTTTTGGCGAACACTTAAAGAAAAGAGGCGAGGAGTGTAAAGCTTCACGCTACTTTAAAAACCCAAGTTTGAAAATTAATAAAGATAATATATTTAAAATGATAAATTTTGATGATTTTAAAAAAGTAGATTTAAGAGCAGCGAAGATCTTAAAAGCAGAAAAAGTGGACGGAACAGATAAACTTTTGAAGATTGAAGTAGATGTGGGAGAAGAGAAAAGACAAATTGTTTCTGGAATTGCTGAAAGCTATATTCCCAAAGAGCTTGAAGGAAAGAATATAGTTATTGTTTACAATTTAAAACCTAGAAAGATATTTGGATTAGAGAGTCAAGGAATGCTTCTTGCTGTCGATGAAGAAGATCTTTCCCTCCTTGTACCGGACAAAGACATAGCTCCAGGTGCAAAAATTTCTTAGTGATAAGAAAAATATTGCATTTTTAAAAACTTATTGTATAATGAACAAAGTTTGTACCCTGAAAAATTAAAGGAGGTAATTTAATTGATGGCAAAAAGAAAATTCCTATTACTGTCAACGTTGCTAGTTTTTCTGAGTGCTGCTGATATGATAATAACCGAGATTGGAATAAGGCATTATCACTTACAGGAACTTAATTTGGTAATAGAACATTTCCGAGGAATATCGTCAAATTTTGCGGTATATGTAAAAGTTATAGTGCCACTTGCTATATGCGTGTATCTCTATTATCGTTTTGGACTCCAGAAGCAATCCTTTATTGTTTTTGGGAGAAGTTTCAAATTAAGTTCTTTCACGTTGCTGTATATATTTAATGCATACTATTTGTTGGCCGTAATTATCAATACAACAGGAATTGCTTTTGTGATCTTTTACTTGGGGCGTGGTATCTAAATACTTACGCTCTTTTTTTAAAAAAATTAAATTAACATCTCTACATTTTAAAGGGGCGCTTTCAAAAATAAAAACATATATAAGGTTTTTTTAGTATAAAAAGAGCCCTTTTTAATAAGGGCCTTTTTTGTGCTTCCCTCCATCTGGTTACGGGAGGAGGGAGGAAGTCCCGGTAACTCAATTTGGAGGTTTTCTCGCAAGGAGTTTGACCGGTATCCTGGTAAGGATTTCTTCCCTTATTCCCCCCGTACCAAAAAAGATTTTTTCTTTGGCACGGGGGCAATTAAAAACCTCCCTAAGTTTTTAGGGAGGGTTTGTTTTTGTTCACTCTCTTGAGTGGTTAGAAAAACAAAGCCCCCCTCCTTAAAAGGAGGACTACTACGACGATAGATAACGATTGATTAATTTTTTCTTTCATAGTAATTTCAAAAGTTTTTCTCTATTGTAAATCTTTCTTTCAGAATGTCAAGGAAGAGAAACTCGGAATTTACCAGTATAGAGCGTCATGCTTATCTTATAATATTTTTCTTAAATTTTACAAAACAATTAAAATATTTTAGAATATAAGCACTTTTTAGGTTTTCTAAAAATTTAAACTTTGAAAGGAGGGTTTGTTTTGGAAAATAATAAGGAACAAAAATTACTAGAAAAGCTAAAAGAAAAAAAGGATAAGGGTGTGATGTCTAGCGAAAAATATCGTATAGTAAGCGCGCTTATTGGAAGTAAAGACAAAGCAAAAATAGAAGCAGTGCAAAACTACTTAAAAGCTCTTTAGCTCTTTGAAATTATTTTTGAGGAAGATTAAGGGATGCTCTAGAAGTTAAGTCAAAAGACTTAAAGGAGGAATCAGTGTGAAAAGATTTCTAGGAAAATTGTTTTTGTACAGCGGATTGTGGAAGTGGTAGAGGATTATTTAAAGGAGGAGAGATTAGGTGAAAAAGAAGAAAGATTATAAACCGACAGAAAAATCTCATGAAAGGGGAGAATATTTTTCAGAGGACGACGCTTTTAGCGAAGCGTTTGCAAGAGAGATCAAAGAAAGAGATGAAAAAAATATATATGCACGAATAGAGCGACAGAGAAGAAATGATTTGCTCTAAATCACATTTGTTCATTTTCTTAAAAAAAGGTTCAAGCGGCACCTCTCAACAGCCGCTTTTTTATTGAACTTCACTTTTCAGCATCCCATTAATTCTGTTATAATATATTCAGCAGAATAATTAATTAGTAAATAAATCAACCTTTTTATTAAAGGTTAATAATGGAAATGGATAAAAACAAAGATGCTTATGGGCAAGAGTTAATGGTTTTCCTGAAAAAAGAAGATGCCTATGAAGCTGTTGAAAGGGATGATGGCTTTCTTGATATTTCCGTAAATGCACCAGCCTTATATTTCAGCGACTATAGAGAGTGGCCGGATATTCAAAAAAAGGCGGTAAAGAAAGCGAAAGGAGAAGTTCTTGATATTGGTGCTGGAGCAGGAAGACTTGCCCTTTATCTTCAACAAAAAAAATTTAGTGTAACTTCTATTGATAACTCACCACTAGCAATTAAAGTTTGCAAGGAGAGAGGAGTAAAGAAGGCAAAAGTACTTGCTATTGAAGATGTTGACTATTTTAAAGAGAAGTCTTTTGATACCGTTTTTATGTTTGGTAACAATTTTGGTCTTTTTGGTAACTTTAAAAAGGCGAAAAGGTTGCTTAAGAAATTATATAGAATTACGACTGACAGCGCTTTGATTATTGCAGAAACTACGAATCCATATGATACTAAGAATCCTGCACATCTTGCATATCATAGAAAGAACAAAGAGAGAGGAAGAATGGTTGGACAGAATCGTATAAGAATAAGGTTTAAAAATTATACAGGAGATTGGTTTGATTATCTCCTTGCCTCCAAGAGTGAAATGAAAAATATCTTAAAAGATACTGGGTGGAGGATTAAAGAGTTTATTGATGAAAAGGAGGGTCCTCGATATATTGCAGTTATGGAAAAAAAATGAATAACAAAATTAAATAATGTTTGAAAATGAACTAACTTTTTTAATCAAAAACCTTCCAAAGGATCTAGAAGAACAAAAAAGGATTGAAATAAAGCAAGGTTATTTTTCAGGCCTTCCGAGTCCGCTTAGAATAAGAAGCGAAAACAATCAAATTTTTACCCTCACAAAAAAGGTCAAGATAGATGAATGTGATTGTAGTCGTTTCAACGAAACAAGCATTACCATAAAAGAAGAAGAGTTTAATCTTTTGTGGAAAGTTTGTCTTAAAAAAATATCAAAGAAAAGATATTTTTATCCTTTAGGAGACTTAACCGCAGAAGTGGATGTTTTTCGAGATAGGCTTAATGGTTTTGCAATGGTGGAAGTTGAGTTTCCAAGTGAAGAAAAAAGAAGTAAATTTGATGCACCTAGTTGGTTTGGAGAAGACATAACACAAGAAAATTGGGCAGCAAACTCGGTTCTTTCAACGCTTTCCCTAGATGAATTAAATATTTTGATCAAAGAATTTAAGGAAAAATAAAGATAATTAGGATATTTTTTTGAGCTTGCCAATTTTTTATTGAAATTTTTTTAGGATTTAGATAAGAAAAGTATTGTTTGTTATTTTGTAGTCTCATATGATAGAAGATGATTAATTTTACGACTACCCTTGGGTTTTTGTTTTGTAATATGGTAAAGTTAATATAAATTAATAAGTAAATATAATATATGATTAATCAACAACTGTCAGATTATATTAAAAATCAAATAGAAAAAGGGAAAAGAAAAGAAGAGATAAAGAATAGCCTTCTGGAAGCAGGATGGAAAGAGAATGACGTTAACGAAGTGCTTGGAATTTTTGATCAAGCACCGCCACCTCCTCCGAGCACACCATTTTCTTCTACCGGATTAAAACAACTTGATCCAAAAGTAATTTGGGCTTTCTTCTTAAGGTTTATAATTCCTTTTATAGTTATACTTTTTTTCCCTGTTCTAATGATAATAATTCCCTTACTTGATCCGACGGCAGTTCATGATTTGAATATGGAGGCGTTGCTAATGTTTTCTGTAGCTATATTGCTCTTGGGATTACCTTTTTCTTATGTTTGGGCAAAACTGACTTATAAATATTATCGTTATGAGCTTGCAGAAGAAGATTTTCGTAAAGAGTTAGGAGTTGTTTTCAAAAAATACACGACTATTCCATATGAGCGTATACAGAATATCAGTATTCAACGAGGTATCCTAGATCGTATTTTAGGACTTTCAAGCTTAAAAATATTCACGGCTGGAACAGGAGGTTCTGGAATGGATGGTGCAGAAGGATTACTGCTTGGAGTCTCTCGAAGAGAGGCAGAGGAGCTTCGTGATGAGTTAACATATAGATCAAGGTATTTAAAAAATAATTAAAAAATTAATATGAGCAATCAACAACTATCAGATTATATTAAAAATCAAACAGAAAAAGGAAAAAGCAAAGAGGAGATAAAGAATAGCCTTCTGAACGCAGGATGGAAAGAGAATGATGTTAACGAAGCGCTTGGAATTTTTGATCAAGCACCGCCACCTCCACCGAGCACACCATTTTCTTCTACCGGATTAAAACAACTTGATCCAAAAGCAACGTGGGTTTTTTTCTTTTCCTCTGTGATGTCTGTCATCGTCGGTTTGTTTTTTCTATTTTTATGGCTTGGCCCAGTTTTAAGTGCAGCAGAAATCGGAGTTCCAACTATTTCACTGATTTTTATTTTAGTTCTCTTGTTGCTTTCTTACATCTGGGCGAAGTTAGCCTATAAATATTATCGTTATGAGCTTGCAGAAGAAGATTTTCGTAAAGAGTATGGAGTTATAGCTAAAAAATACACAACCATTCCCTACGAAAGAATTCAGAACATCAATGTTCAGCGAGGAATAATAGATCGCATATTAGGACTTTCAAGCTTGAAGATATTTACTGCCGGGACAGGGGGTTCCGGAAGCGCAGGCGCAGAAGGCCTTTTGCCTGGTCTCTCTGAGAAGGTTGCAGAAGAACTTCGTGATGAACTATCACGTAGAGCAAGGAAAGGAAAAGGACGTGGATTATAAGTAATTTTGTTGAAAACTTTTCTCTTTAACTGAGGCCCTGAAGTTTCCAGGGCTTCTGTTTTGTGATAGAATTAACAAATAACTAACTAATAAAAACATGAGATCCCCTTATCAGATACTGGCTTTTCCTTTTATAAAGGAAGGTGAAAATTATTACTACGCAATATTTAAAAGAAAAAATACGGGAATCTGGCAAGGAGTTGCCGGAGGAGGTGAAGAGGGTGAAAGACCAATAGATACGGTTAAAAGAGAAGTTTATGAAGAGATTTCAGTTTCTTCAGGTGTAGAGTATATTAGGCTTGCCTCAACGACAACAATTCCAGCGGAAAACATTCGCGGAATGGAATGGGGGAAGGAGATTGTAATGATTCCTGAGATATCTTTTGGTATAAAAGTATTTTCTAAGGACTTGGTTATTGGAGAAGAGCACAGCGAGTATATCTGGACAAATTTGCAGGATGCTATGGAAAAGCTAAGGTACGACAGTAACAAGTCGGCGATATGGGAGCTTGACTACAGATTGAAGAACATAGAATCCGAAAAAGGAGTAAAAAATAACATTTCTCTTGTTCTAGATACCATAAAATAGAAATTCTTAAAAATGAAAAAAATAACATTAGTTTTGGGCTCAGGAGGAACACGAGGATTTGCGCATCTAGGAGTTTTAAAAACATTGGAAGAAAACGGGATTGTTCCTGATCGTATTATTGGTTCAAGCATAGGAGCATTTGTTGGAGGTTTTTTTTGTAAATTCGGAAGCTACAAAAAGGCAGAGGAATTTTCTTTTGATTTTGACTGGAAAGAGCTTTGCTCACTTTTGAGATTGGATATAAGGAGGGGGTTGATTGGCGGAGAAAAGCTAAGAAGGGAGCTAGACAATCTTTTTGGGAAAACTAATTTTGAGGATCTTGAAATACCACTAGAAACGGTGGCAACGGATTACTTCACAGCTCAACCGGTCTATTTCAATAAAGGCAGTTTATCAGAAGGCGTTCACGCAAGTATAGCTTTTCCGATGATTATTGAGCCACTAAGAAAAGATGGAAATATTTTTTGGGATGGTGGCTTATCTGATCCCTTGCCGGTGGAAAGGGCGAAAAAGGATTCTGGTGTAGTATTGGCTGTTAATCTTGATAAATATCCTCAATCCCTTAGAGGTAGAAGGAAAATGAGTGCCCGAAGAAGTGTGGGAATGGCGATTAGATCTCTTCAGCATCACCTGGCTAATTATCACAGAGTTGGAGCAGATATCTTGCTAGAACCGGAACTTGAAAACGAAGATGGTTTTTTGGATATATCCAGTTTTCTAAAAAAGGAGAAAGGAAGATGCATTATCGAGAAAGGGAGCGAAATAACTCAGAAGAATATTGAGCTAATAAAGGAGAAGATTGAAAAATAGAAATGTATGTTTTAAATTTTAGATAAAAGAAATAGAGCCACAAATTAAAGAAAAAAATAATTAAATCAAAAAATATTATGGGAAAGATAATTGCTTTAACATCGTTTTTATTAATTACAGCTGGTGCTTTCTTTTTTGCTCAAGATAATTATTTAGAGAAGAAGGAAAGTAGACACTGCAATAATCTTTACAAAGAGATAAGGGAAGAAATTGAAGAAAAGAACTACTGTGAAGTTGATAGTGACTGTGACGTTTTAGTTCTTGGTGGCAGTTATATTGATTTTGGATGTTATCATTTTGTCAACAAAGAGACAGATAAAAATTATTTTTACGGAAGAATGAGAGATTATTACGATGATTGTGTTACTATTATCAATGAATGTGCTCCGGCACCGAACCCGCAATGTATAGAAGGAAAGTGTGCTTACATTAAAGATAAACACCAAAGAAGCGATAGCAACGAAGAAAAGAGTACCTCTGTTGTTTGTGAGAACTATACTTATACTACTTGTCCAGAAGATTGCCTAGCACTCTGCATGCCTAGTGTTTGTAGTTTTGACGAAGAGATGGGGATAGAGATCTGCACAGACGATTGTGATGGTCCCGGAAGCTGTGTAGCGAAAATGTAATTTTTCAACGTTCTTGCTAAGAATTAATCTAATTTGATTTATTTGAGAAAAATGAAAATTTTTCTAATTAAAACCTGGAGCAATCAATTTTACAAAAATTTTAGAAAGAAATAAATGAACGGAAAAGAAAGAAAATATATTTTTCCAGGGACAGAAGTAGATATTGTTTTAAAAGAAGATCAGTCTTCTGGCAAACTCACCAGAGGCATTGTAAAGAGCGTGCTTACGAGCTCTAAAGAACATTCTCGAGGAATAAAGGTGAAGCTAGAAGATGGAAGAGTGGGAAGAGTTCAGAGCATAGTCTCTTTCACCGGACTTGATTAGCGGGTGTAATTTTAAATACAAAACAGATATCCTCGTTTAGGGGTTTGTTTTCATTTAAAAAGGAAGCATCTTTACTCTTTGTATCAAAAAAAGCATCCTGAATTAGTATATTTGACTTTTTCTAAAATAATGGTATTATATAAAAGGAAAAATGATCTAAATGAGGAGGATTTTTCATGAAAAAATACATTGTGCTCTTTTTTATTTTGTTATTTATTTTTTCTTTGACTGGAATATTTGGCATACTGCTTGTCGGAGGAGTAGTTGATTCGGATTCTATTGACTTAGAGAAGTTAGATGAGTTCCTTTTAAAGTTACTTTCAAAAATCGGGTTACAACCCGATTTTTTTACAATATCTCTTGTTATTAGTAAAAATCAAAGTTTCTTGTTATAATGCCTACCTATAAGATGTTATATAAAATTAACTAAAATAAAAAAAACATGACAAAATTAAAAGAAATCTATAAGTGTAATATTTGCGGAAATGTAGTAGAAATATTTCACGCTGGGGTAGGGGAGCTTGTTTGCTGTGATGAGGCAATGGAACTATTAAAAGAAAAAGTGAAAGAAGAGGGAGAGGAAAAACATCTACCAGTGATAGAAGAGCTTCCCGCCAATGCATGCCAGGGGAAAGATGGTTTCAGTATAAAGATAGGAGAAGAAGAACATCCGATGGAAGAAGCACATTACATAGAATGGATAGAGATAAATGTATCTGATGGGAAATCTGGAAAGAAGTTTTTAAAGCCAGGAGAAAAGCCAGAAGCAGAGTTTTACAATAGAAAAGATATTCTTTCTGTGAGAGCTTACTGCAATGTGCATGGATTATGGAAGAAGGAAGCAGGGGAGAATTAATAAATTTTTTATAACTTCTCTCCGTAAACTTCAGCGGGAAGAGTTCCTTTGTAGTGAAATTTTCCGTCTTTGATATGTAATTCCTCGATATGAAATCCGTTTTCTGGAGAAATAATGGTATTTACTACTCTTAGCGTTTCGTATTCTACTTTTCTTATTGTGTCTTGTGGAAGAGAGATTCTTCCTACTCTTAGGCTATTAATATTTATTCTTACCGTGTTTTCTGAATCACGGTACAGTTCTCCTGTTGCATAAACAGGACTTCTGTTTACGAGGTTTGTAATATATCCAATAATAATTTCAGTAACAGAAAATCCGGAGGGAGTGTTGTCAACGTAATCCTGAATTTCTGCGGCATACACAACTGGACCAACATACCTTTCGATCATTCCTTGTTCTCTCAAGAAATCAGTAAAGGTTTCTGAAAGAACAAAGCTAACTTCTCCATTATTATTTTCTCCAAAAGATACATTAATATTTTTAATTGGACCGTTTATGTTTGCGGTTGATAGTAGTGCACTCATTTCTTCGCTGGTAAAATAATCTTCTATCTCATTAGTTCCTGAGGTAGAGAAGTTGTTTTCTGCAAGGGTGCTTAGATTAATCTCTTCTAAATCTCCAATAAGAACCTTTGATTTTTCTAATCCTGAAGAGAGATCATTTTCTGTCCATTCCACTTGAACTTGTTTGCCCGTGTTAAAGATGAAATAAATTCCCCCAAAGAGTAATACTACTAAAGAAACCAAAACAATGCCCAACTTAATTAAAATTTTCATATTTTTTTATTAATAAATTAATTTCTGAAATTATACATTATTTAAAAAAGCAAACCAAATATTATCAGGTAGAGCAGAAAGAAAAGCTTAAGAAGTGCAATTTGTATAGTTTGTTTTTTTATAGAAATATGGTATAGTATCAATGGAGGGGTCAGGTGTCTTGCCCTTTACATAATTTAATTGAAAGGAGAGTTTTTAATGTTTTTTATTGAAATGCTAAATGATCTCGAAGATTTTCTTTACGATAAAAGAGATAAAGAAACAAAGAAGAAAATTGATATTATCCTTCGAGAAATCATTGGACATGCTAATCACTGTATTTCCCTTTCAAGAGATACAACTCGTAGTGAGAGCGATCGCAGAGAGAGTTGCACTATTGTGTTAAAAAATGTGCAAAGGGTTATCGGGGAAAGAGAAGATATGTGGGGCCTTTCTCCCTGGAAAAAGATGACAAGAAATGAAAAGGATAGAATAAAGAGAAAGTTTCAGAAGGTGATTAAAGAGGCCTCCAGAACTCCTGGAATAACGGAGGAAGTGCGAAAAGAGGTCGTTAAGATCATGCTATATGTTGATGCTGCGAGCAGGTAATATTATTCCTTTCGTTTTGAACCTTTAGAAGTTTTTTAGCTCTCTTAGATACTTTAGAGAGCTTTTATTTTATGTTATTATAAGGGTAAATGCTTTAGCAGTAATAATTTAAAAATTATAACAAAATGAATAATATAGAAATAATCGTCTTAGTTTTCATTGCTCTTTCTATTGTTAAATTAATTACACTTATTATTAGCCCTAGAGCGTGGTACGGTCCCAGTAATCCGATAATAAGATTGGTGTGGAATAAGATTTCAGCCACTATTTTTGCATTAATCTTTGGCGGTATTGTTTTATTTTATCTTTTGATGGAGATTAGTATTGTTGAAGTTTTTGTTGCGGTTGTTTTTGCTTTCCTTTTGGCCATATTAACTCTAGCACCAGATATAAAGAAAATTTTTGAGGGAATGATAAATCATTTAGAAAGAGATGGAGGTATATTAAAAAAATACTGGTTTTCGCTTCTTATTTGGCTTGGCCTTATGACCTGGGTTGTCTGGGAGATATTTATTTTGTAAACGTTATTTAAAAATTTTCATGAAAAGAAATAACTGGTATGTTGTAACCGGCGCACCCTCTTCTGGGAAAACGACGGTTATAAGTTCTTTGGAGGGGGAGGGATATCATGTTGTTCATGAAATTGCTCGGTCCTATATTAATCAAAAACTCAATCAGAAGCTAACGATACAGGAAATTAAAAAGGATGCAAAAACGTTTCAAGACGAAATAATGAAAATGCAGATAAAGACGGAGAAGGGTCTCTGCACGGAAGAGACAGTGTTTTTAGATCGAGGAATTCCTGATATTTATGCATATTATAATTTATATGAAATTCCTTTTGATTTGACGCTGGAGAACAAGCTGAAAAAGGCTAGCTACAAAAAGATTTTTCTTCTAGATATGTTGCCGTATAAAGACGACTATGTAAGAACAGAAAGTCCGGAGCAACAAAGAAGGCTTTACGAGCTAATTCAAGAAGCGTATCAATATTTTGGGTTTAAAGTTGTAAAAGTGCCAGTGCTTTCACCGCAAAAGAGAGCAAGGTTTATTTTAAACTGCCTATAGAAATTAAATTATTAATTTTGAAATGATTGTCAAAAATGTTGTTCAGGTAGGAGATCCTCTCTTAAGACAAAACTCTAAGACGGTTTCTGACATCAATTCTCGAAAGACGCAAAAAATTGTGCAAAATCTTATTGATTCAATGCGCTATCATAATCTTGTTGGGATGGCAGCTTCTCAAATTGGAGAAAAGAAGAGAATTTTTGTTACAGAGATTCGGAGAAATAAGAATAGAAACCCAAAGGAGAAAGATGGCTCAAGAGTGTATATCAATCCAAAAATTACTTGGTTGTCCAAAAAGGAAGTAGTTATTTATGAAGGGTGTGGAAGTGTAGCTTACGGGAAATTGTTTGCTCCCGTTAAAAGACCTCAAAAAATCACTATTGAAGCATTTGACAGGAGGGGGAATAAGTTTGAAATCAAAGCAGACGGACTTTTAAGTCGAGTAATTCAGCACGAATATGACCATTTAGAGGGAATTGAGTTTACAGAAAAGATTACAGATATTAAGAAAATTATGAGCTCAGAAGAATATCGAAAAAGAATTGCTAGAAAAAAATAATTTTAATCAGGACGAATTATCTTGTTTTTGTTTGTTAAAAATAAGAGATTACATTAGAATTTAAAATACTTTTCAATATAAAAGAAAGAAATGCTTGAATTTGCATCATTTTTTATCATCATTCTTACGGCTCTTGTTTTTTCCCAAGTTTTTGGACGTTTTCATGTTCCTTGGATAATTGCTCTTATCGTAGGAGGAATGATTGTGGGTCCTCATGGATTTAAAATTGTAAATCCTGATGTTACTTTAGAGTTTTTTAAAAACCTAGGGCTTGTTTTTTTAATGTTTATGGCAGGGCTCCATATCCGTTTTTCTGGAATGAAACTTGTCTGGAAAGAGGCTACTTTGATTGCCGGTATTTCCGGTTTAATCTCTTTTGGTGCAGGGATGGGAATAGGTATTTTACTTGGATATAATATCGCAGTTTCTATTTTGTTAGGAATAATTTTTATCTCTTCTTCTATTGCTGTCATTATTCCTTTTCTTGAAAGAAGAGGGCTCATTCATTCACGAATTGGACGTACGGTGGTTTCGGCAATCATGATTCAAGACATTGCAAGCTTAATTTTTCTTGCCGTAGCGCTACAATATCTTTTTGTTACCACACCTCTTCCTTTACCATTGTTTTTGGTAGTTTTTATTATCATTCTTTTTGTGGTGGGTGTTGTAAGGTGGGGAATTCCTCGATTAAAAAAGAGTCTTTCGCACCCTGACGAAGACTATAAAGATGTTTTTGAGAAAGATCTTCGCCTTATCTTTGCGGTTTTAGTAGGAATGGTACTTATCTCAGAAGCACTGGGATTACACTCTATTATTGGTGCTTTTTTTGCAGGGATTATTCTTTCAGAAGCTATCACAGGAACATCTCTTAAAGAGAAAATACGTGTTCTTGCTTACGGCCTTTTTATTCCTATTTTTTTCGTCGTAATCGGGACGCAGACAAATCCTCTAATCTTTTTAGAAGCAAGAGAGAGCGTTCTTTTGCTTGGTGTGATTGTTTTAGCATCAACAACTTCAAAGTTTATAGGAGGGTGGATTTCTTCTCGATTGGCTGGTTTTAATGATCTGCAGAGTATTTTTGTTGGAGTAAGTGGGATTCCACAACTATCTACGACACTTGCAGTAGTCGCAGTTGGACAGAACCTTGAGATCATTGACGAAGAGCTTATAACGGCACTTATATTTTTAAGTATTATTACCACTTTTGTGGGTCCGATTTTGTCTGGGTATTTTTTTGGAAAAGACAAAAAAAATCATCTTGCAGAAAATTACAAGATGTATTTTTCTCCTACTACTTCTAAGGAATTTGCCAAGCAAGAGCAAAACGAAAAGAATTTCCAAGTTGCCGAGGTGGTTGATCGGGTTATCATGAAAGAAACAGAAAGCTTTTCTGATCCGCTCTATGTTGCTGAGCTAGGGGGAGGAGCACATCCTGATAGGTATCACGGTCTTTTTCAAAGACTACTTAGAAATTCAGAAAGCAGAATTGACTGGGTAGATGTTTCTCCAGAGATGATTAAGCTTGCAAAGGAGTACATTTCTACCCCAGAATACAAAGAACGTAAAAGCGTAATTTCTTTTAAAAACAAGGAGATGACATCCTATCTTAGTAGACTTAGAAATAAATCCTTGGATGTTGTTATAATGAAGTATGTGATTGATCACGTAGAGGACCTGAATGAGCTTTTTCTCTTGCTTTTTAAGAAACTTAAAAAAGGAGGGAAGCTTATTGCCACAGTAAACACGAGCTCAGAATTAAAAAGTTCTTCTACAAATGCTCGTTATCTTTATCAGGGAGAAGAGTTTCCTGAAAACGAAACGAAACGACTCAAGGATGGTGATGTTGTTACAATTAAGTTTTTCAAGGAGTCAGGCAATCCGGACGGCGGATATATTGAAGGATCAGAGATACTAAGGCACTTTCACTCCGCAGAGAAGATAAGGGAGTTAGCTTCTTCTTGTGGTTTTAATGTTTTCCTTGGAGACTGGAAGAAGATTGTCCCCGAAGAAGAGGAAGAAATCTTTAATCTTGATCAAGAAATCTTGGTCTTAACAAAAAAAGAAAATGGAAAAAATAATTTTAGCGACAACCTCCCCCTATCGTAAAGAGATATTTGCTACCTTAGGGTTTCCTTTTCAGGTAGTAGCAAGTAATGTTGATGAAACGCAGCTGGAAAGAAACAGGCCAGAAGAATTGGTGAAGGAGCTGGCAAAAATGAAAGCGGAAGCGGTTTCTGCAGATTATAGTAATAATATTGTTATCGGATTTGATTCGGTAGGATTTTTTAAAAGAAAAATTCTTGAAAAGCCAAAATCAAAAGAAGAAGCTTTTAAGAGACTACAATCTCTTTCGGGAGAAAAGCATCAGCATTATACCGGGATTTACATGGTGAACACCAAAACTAACGAAACCGCCCTAGAATATGATGAGGTTAAAATCTTTATGCGCAAATATTCAGACAAAGAGATTGAAGCGTACCTTGAACAAGATTCTGAATTTAAGCGTTTTGCGCTTGGCTATGATACAGAAAAACATCTGAGCGCTTCTTTTATTGAAAAAATTAATGGAAACCACCTTAACTTGATGGGCATTCCTTTGTCGTTGGTAGTTACAATGCTCCAAAGGGTAGGATATTGGCAAACATAGAGTCAAATTAAAAACACCGAAAAATCGGTGTTTTTAACTTAAAGCAAAAGTGACTTTACTTAACTAGGTTTTTCAATGCTTGTCCAGCTTTAAATTTGGGAACCTTTGATGCGGCAATTTTGATTTTTTCCTGTGTTCTGGGATTGATTCCCTGGCGTGCTTTTCTTTTAGCCACGGAAAAAGTTCCAAAGCCGGTCAGAGTTACATCCTTTCCCTTTTTAAGAGACCCACTAATTTCATCCAAAACAGTATTCAAGAAGTTTCTTGCTTCGTTTTTGGAAACATTACTTTTTTTGGCTAATTTTTCGACAAGTTCTTCTTTTTTCATAAATAATTTTATTTATTTTTAACTGTAGTCGACCTTTGTCTTTCTTGCTAAAAACTTATCATTTTTTTATTACTATGGCAAGATTTGGCTTGTTTATTGAAAAAGACAGCACAAGGCTGTCTTTTTTAGGAAAGAAGATATATTACTCAATCTCAAAAATATGTCCCACATGGTTACTGATTTTAAGATGAAACGTACCAATACAATTTAAGTTAGAAGGATTTTCTTCAATAATAGTTCCGGTAGCAACATGCAAAAAATTTCTTCTCTCCTTGGACGCTTCGTGATTTACAAACGCAAAAAGACAGGGGAATCCATATTGTACCTCTCGCACAGATAGTAGTATTGATTGTTTTGGCATTTCAATAGAAAAATAACCTTCTTCCTTTGGTATAATATAACCTTCTACAGTGTACATTCTAAAACCTCCCTTTAAAATTGTACTGTATTATAATGAAAAAAGATCTCTTGTCAAAGGCAATTATTGACTATACTCCTTTTTATTGTATAAATAAATACATTCGAAAAGTTATTTTGTACCTTGAAGAAGGGAGAAAGAGATATGTACGGAGAGCATTCGGTAAAAATTAGAAATGATAAAATAAGACTCCCGGAAAACTTTTGTGCTGGAAAGATAGGAAGGCACAAGGAGGAAGGTTGCCTTTTTGTCATCCCACAAACAAAGGGAAAAGTGCTTGCTTTATCCAGAGAAGAGAAAGAGTTTGCCAAGATTACAGATAAGGCTTTAGTTGTTGGATGCGGGAACTTCTTTGAGATATGGAACCCTCAAAGATTTAAGAATTTTATAGCAAAAGAAAGAATGGAGGAGATAGCCGAAAGACTAAGTATTGAGTGCTTTTAGAAATTATGTTCTCCCAAAGCCCCTCGTTATCGAGAGGGCTTTTTCATTGCTATAATTGATAATTTATTGTATAATATAGTTATAGTGTAAAAGGGTTTGTTCTTTTAATATTTTTTTTGGAGGAGGTGACAAAAAGTGTTTTATGGTGCAAGGAAATGGATTGATGTTTTAGATGTTTATATCTGGGCAGGAGTTTTGCTTTTTTTCCTTTCCTTTTCTCTAAAGAGTGGAGGGAGTCCTGGAGTTACTGTCTTAGCTTCTTTATGTGTTATTCTAATAATGAGCGTAATAGGAGTGGCGATAGAGATCATCATTGAAATTCTTCGTAATGTTCGAGGACTTGGAGCTATTCTTGGCTTTTTAACTAATGGGCCTGAGTTGATAGTGCTCGTGGTAGGGATTATGACAGGCGATGCACTTTTTGGCACCAGCACTCCGTTAGGTTCGAGCGTCATTAATCCAGTAATGCTTGTGCTAGCGATGTTACTAAGTGGGGGAGCTATTAAATTATTACAAACAAAGCTTACTTATGGCTTGCTTTGCATCGCTTTTACCGCTGCTCTTTCCTTGATTTTTTACATCGTGCCCGAAAACTTTTATTTGGGATGGATGGTAATAGCTTTTTTAACGACGTCACTCTTTTTCTTTTTAAGACCTAAAGAAGAGAGGAGAGGAGAAAGATCTTCTGATGTTGCAAGTTGGGCCATAGTTCCAGCAGTCATACTACTTTTTTTAGCGGGATCTTTTCTTGATTTAGCGGTGGATTTTGCTAGGGAAGTTTCTGGCGTTCCAAAGAACTTGATTGGTTTTTTGGTGCTGGCCACACTCTCGAGTTGGCCAGAGTTTAAGAGTTGTTTGGTTCTTTTAAGAGATAATCGAGTAAAAGTTGCTGGCAATAATATACTTGTAAGTAATATTACAAACATATGGTTAGCAATTATTGGAATATCCTTTTACCTTTTTTAAAAAGGGAGCATGTTGTTATGCTCCCTATTTTTATATCTATCATTTTTTTAAAATTTTGTTTGCGGAAAGAGGGTAAATAAGATATTATTTTATAAAGATTAAAGAGTATGAGAAATATTTTTGAAAATTATTGCGTTGAAGAAAAAGAAAATAAGGGAAAAGTTTATGATATTATTTTAGAGTATGGCGAAACTCTTGAAGCTCCTGATCCCCGACACTTCATGCATATCTATCATGGGAAAGAAAACCCAATTGGAAAAGACCTTAACAAATTAAGGTTAACTAAAAAAGGAATCGAAAAAAGTAACTCTGGATTAGGAGAAACAGAAAAAAGGATTATGGAAGAAAACAAAAAAAGAGGGAGGTGTTTTGAAATAGTTCTAGGTGATCGAATACATCAAGGAGAATGGCTTGGAAAAGACGTAAAGACATCCAGAACATCTGAATATGATGACGTGATAAATGGAGTGGATATGGTTATTGAGTTTGACAAAGAAAGACCAGAAAGAATGGCCATTGCAGTGGATGCCTCCACATCTTCTAATGTTAAAGTTATTGAAGAGAAAATAAGGAGAAATATAGAGAAAATAAGAAAGAAAAAGGATATGCAAGAGGTTAAGTATTTTAATTCTCAAATAAAAGATGCTAATGGAGAATATTATCAAGGAAGCCTTAAAAATTTAATTCCGGTGGTAGTGGGGGCAGACAAAAACAATGTAGATAATCTTTTTGATACTTTTGCAGAGCTAAAGTCTTTAGAAGAAGATAAAGGTGGGTTTGTGGAAGAGTGGAAAAATGATCTGATAAAAAAACTGAACAAAGATCCTCTTCAAGGCGTCTTTTTAAAAGAAATTAAAATTCAATTAGAAACTTACAAAAGTATCATAGGAGAAGAAAACAAAGAATTTATTGATCAGTGTGAATCTCTTTTAAAAATTATTAATGAAGTCATTGAGGAAAAAGAGAAGGAGGGGATATATTTCAAAGAAGCAGTTCCCAGCGATCAAACTTTTAACAATATTATAGATGTTTGCAAAGAAATAGCTTGAACTTCTTTTCAAAAAAGGAGATGTTTTAATTATTGATCCAGACGATAGGCACATTGTCATAAACAGCACTAAAAGAGACTATGCACATCTTGCTTTTAAGCTTAATTATAGTTCTGAAGATCTTTACTGAATGTAAAGTTATGTGAGTTAAGTGGCAAGATGGAGCGATTTATGTAATAATGTTTTCATGACGAATGGAGTAGTTTGCATTTTATCAAAGTTTTTCTTGATAGGGTTTATCTTGTATTCTGCCTTGATGATGTTTAGTGTTTTTAGCGCGCATAAAGCGGTGGACAAAATCAATACGAAAGGAGGGTGAATTAAATTATGTTATAAGTTTTTAAAAATTAATTAAATAAAAAATATGAGACTAAAAAACAAAGTAGCAGTAGTCACAGGAGCAGGATCGGGGATTGGAAAGGAGATAGGAGAAACCTTTCTAAGAGAGGGAGCAAAAGTTGTTTTTTCTGATATTCATGACGACTTTAGTGAAATTGAAAATTTAGAAGGTGATGCAAAGTACTTAAAATGTGATGTTTCTTCTGCCAGCGAAGTTATTGATTTAATAGAAAAGACAATTGATCTGTTTGGAGGAATTGATGTTATCGTAAATAACGCAGGAATAGGGTCACTTGGGGGAATTCTTGATGTAACCGACGAGGATTGGCAGAAAGTTATAGATGTTAATTTAAGCGGAACAATGTATGGGATGAGAGAGGCAGCAAAGAAAATGAAGGAACAAAATAAAAAAGGTTCTATTATCAATATAAGCTCTATCTTGGGTAGCGTTGGTTTTAACGGTGCTTTGGCGTATTCTGCGTCTAAAGGAGGAGTAGTTCAGCTTACTCGTTCTGGTGCTTTGGATTTAGCAGAAAGTAGTATTCGTGTAAATGCTATTGCTCCTGGATTTATTAGGACTAATATGACAAAAGACGTTTTAGAAGATGATAATTTTAATGCTATGGTAAAGTCCTCAACACCACTTGGACATGTTGGTGAAGTTGAGGACATTGCAAATGCTGCTGTTTATCTTGCTTCTGACGAATCCAAATATGTTACTGGAAATATTCTTCATGTTGATGGAGGGTGGACTGCAAAGTAAATGTTTAAAAAGTTTCTTAGAAAAATAATCTCACTTTTTTGTGCTTGTTCAAAGTGCCCAAGTTATCCGAAGAAAGGAGATCTGGAAACTTATTGTGAGTTTGGGAAGAGTAAGTTTGAAATAAAGAGAAAGGGATGCGTTTGCTCGAAGTGTTTTGTTTGGAAAATTAACCGCTTTTCAAGTTACTATTATTGCGAAACAGGGAAGGACCCTAAATCTAAAATTTAAAAATGAGTTTTGAACTGGCTCTAAGAAAAAAGGAACAACTCGCGGACTCTATTTATGGATTCTGGTTTAAAAGTGAAAAAAAGATTAATTTTAGGTCAGGACAGTTTTTGGAGTGGTCGTTAAAACATGAAAACGCTGATAGTAGGGGGTCTCGGAGATTTTTTACGATCGCTTCTTCACCGGCAGAAGAAAAAATCTTGCTTGTAACAAAAATTATTGAAAGTGCAAGCACATTTAAAACACAGCTAAAAAAAATTCAATTAGGAGACAATATTACAGCAGAAGGTCCTTATGGGGATTTTGTTCTTCCCGAGAGAAGTACTGAAAAGTTAGTTTTTATTGCTGGAGGAATAGGAGTTACTCCATTCAGGAGTATGGTTAAGAGTTTAATTGACAGAAAAGAAAAGAGAGATATTACTTTTTTTTACGGAACAAACTTGGAAAAAGAAATTGTTTTTCGTGACATCTTTAATGAGGCAAGAAAAGTTTTCGGCCTTGAAACCATTTATATAGTAAAAAATGAAAGCATAGATTGGCAGGGGGAAACAGGATATGTTGATGAAGGTATGATTAAAAAATATATAAAAAATATCAATGATTGTATTTTTTACGTTTCCGGCCCGGAATCGATGGTGCACTCGGCAAGCGATATGCTTATAGCTCTTGGAGTCAAAGAAGAGCAGATAAGACATGATTATTTTCCAGGATACAGTGAGATATAATAATAAAAATATATATGAACACTCTAATCATTTATGCCTCTATTCACCACAAGAACACAGAGAAAATTGCCAAGGAAATAGGAAACGTTTTGAGTGCCAAAGTAGTTTCTTTTTCTGATGTAAAAAAAGAAGAATTAGAAGAGATTGAGCTAGTGGGTTTTGGTTCAGGAGTTTATCTTTCAAAGTTTCATAAAGGATTAATTAATTTAGTCGAAAATCTTCCAAAAGTGGATAAGAAGAAAGCTTTTATTTTTTCAACAAGCGGAATGAAGAAGAATATTATCTTAAATAGATCCCATGCTCACATGGAAAAAATTCTTGAAAAAAAGGGATTTGAGTTGATGGGAGATTTTAACTGTTTAGGATATGACACTTACGGGCCGATAAAGTATATTGGAGGAGTAAACAAGGGAAGACCGAGTAAAAAAGATATTGAGGCTGCAAAGTCTTTTGCAGAAAAATTAATAGAAAATGTTTAAAAAAATAATTGTAAAATAAAAAATGTTTAAAAAAATAATAATTGTAATAATGTTATTAATTCCCGTTTCTGTGAATGGGCTTAGCCCGATGTATCTTCCGGATTGTTTTGTTAGGGGTGAAATTTTAAGTATTAGTTTTCAAGAAGCAGAAGAACAGTCACAACCAAATCTTCCTGCTCTTTCATATCCGAAGAGATTTATTTTGGATGTTTTTGTAAACGAAGTTGATTTGATCGGAGAGTGGGAGCATGATTTTGATAGTTGTGATGAGCTATATCCCGTCAATGAAGTTACAGAAATTTATGTAGCGGTAGAAGATGTTCCTGACGAAGACATTATAGGGGAGGGAAATATTATCGAGGGAACAGTTCTTAATTTTTTTGGACCATATTTTGAGAACATATCTATTCATCAAAAAGAAGCAGAAGAAACACAAAAGGACTCTTCAACAAGGGTGGCTTTGGTGGCGGTTGGATCTATTCTTGCCATGTTTATTATAGTTTTCTTTTTGACTAGAAAAGGGAAAGAAAATGCTTGAAAGAAATTTTGAAAATATAAAATTACCAGAGATAACTTGGGGAAGCGTGGATGACCTTGAAAATCTTCCCAGAGACTTAGGAGTGGAAGAAAGGGAGGAGGAAGATGAAATGGGGATAAAGTTAGGAGCTCTTAGTTTTAACTATGAGAATTTGAAAGGGATGATTGAGTCTGAGAAATCAAAGTTGCTAGTAGCAAAAGAGGGCGAGGATGTTGTAGGATTTATTGTTTATACAGAAAAGGAAGACGATACAAATTTTATAGAAATGATGTGGGTTAAAAAAGAGTATCGCTCTTCCGGTCTTGCAAGTAATATTCTAGAGGTAGCAATGAAAAGTATGGAGAAAAGCGAAATTTCCCTTAATCTAAGAGGAGGAGAGGATGCGGAAAAGTTTTTCGGGAAACATGGCTTTAAGAAAATTGAGTTTTCAGATGAAGGATATAACAAATATACGTTGGATAAAAAAAACGATGAATAAGAGAACAGAAAACTTTTCAGAAGGAAGAAATAAGATTTTAAGTCAAAAAGAAGCACAGAGACGCTTGAAGGAGATGGAGGTATGGAAATTTTCGTTAGATGAAAAAAAGATTTTCAAAAGCTTTCACTTTAAGACATTTAGTGAGACTATTGACTTTGTTAACGGAGCAGCAAGTCTTGCTACCAAAATAAATCATTATCCAGACGTAATGATTGTTCGCTTTCGCATGGTAACTGTTGGACTTACTACACGAGAAAGCGGGGGATTAACAGAAAATGATTTTATGCTAGCAAGAGAGCTTGATGCAATAGCGGGTTGGAAAAGTAGATTAGAAAGGTTGTTAATTTCTCCCAAGGCCTTCGCCGTTCTTCTGATTATATTCTTGTTAGTGCTATTTTGGCAGTACTTACTTTAAACCATATTATGTAAACAGTTAGTAGTTTTATGAAAATAAGCGTAGGTTCAAAAAGTCCTGTAAAAGTGGCAGCTGTGAGAAACGTTGTTGCAAAGATTTGGCCGGAAGCCGAAGTTATTGGAACGATTGCTTCTTCGGGTGTGAAAGAGCAACCGACATCAAACGAAGAGGGTATCGAGGGAGCAAAGAACAGAGCACAGTCATCTCTAAAGGAAGTTGATGCCGACATCGGTATTGGGATAGAGGCATGTGTTTATGATTCTCATTTTGGCATGTTTCTTACAGGTTGGGTTGTTGCGGTAGACAAGAGTGGGGAGGTTGGAATTGGTAACGGTGGAATGTTACCGTTACCAGAGAAGATCGCTTGTAAGATTAGAAAAGGAGAAGAACTTGGTCCTGTGATGGATGAAGTTATTGGCGAAAAGGACACAAAACAGAAGCAAGGCGCGGTGGGGATTTTAACCAATAATTTAATTTCAAGAACAGAAGGTTACGAAAAAGCAATTATTTTTGCTGTTGCCAGGTTTATTAATTTACATTATCAATGAGAACAAAGGAAGTAATAGAAGAACTAAAAGAGCACACTCCCTTTACTGCCTTAGCGGTGCTCGTTGCGATTTTGATTGTTTTTTTCATTTATTATATTTTAAGACGAGAGATTGGAGAAGATGTTTTTCATATATTTCACTTTTTGCATATTATTGTTTCGGCCATGGCAACAGGAGCACTTTATTATAAGTATAAACCGTCCTTTATTAACGCTTTCTTTGTAGGTATTTCTGGTGCAATAATTATTGGGAGTTTAAGTGATGTAGTTTTTCCATATTTAGGTGGAATTTTCCTGGACGTTCATTTGCATTTTCACCTTCCTTTAGTTGAGGAAACTTTTCTAACTCTGTTTTTTGCTTCTTTGGGAAGTATTGCTGGGATAGCTCTAAAGATAACGAAGACACCTCACTTTGCTCATGTTCTTCTTTCTGTGTTTGCCAGTCTGTTTTATCTCTTAGCTTTTAGTTCGGATTTTATCCTAGCTCACGCTCTAATATCCTTTTTTATTGTTTTTGTTGCTGTAATAGTTCCTTGTTGTTTAAGTGATATAGTTTTTCCTTTAATTTTCATTAAAAAAAGAAGAAACGTAAGACAATGATAGAGTGGGGGGTTTACATACTATTTTATTTTTGATACGTTAGGCCTTAAAGGTCGGATAAAATAAAAAAAACAAAACATGACAAAAAATATACTTATTGGAGTAGTCTGCGCTTTGGCAATTGCTATTGTGTTTTTGATTATTCCAAAAGAAGAGGAACCTGTTGCTCCAAAAGGAGAGGATCCTGTTACTCCAGAACAAGAGGCAGAAATTGTGATTGATCCGGAGCAAGAAGATCTTCCAATTATGCAACTAACGGAGGAAGAGCTCATAAGATTACAAGAAGCCTTCGAAGAGGTTATTCCCGAAGAGATGCAGATGGCTGCAGAAGAGGACCCGGATTTACTTGAGAGCCTTCTTCTTTTAGATGAAAAAATTATGGAGTTATCGCTAGAAGAACTTAAGGCATTGACGGCAGATGATATTGAGAGAATGTTTGAAGAGGTACAAGAAACAAATTAGTCTTAATTTTGTTTTTTAATAAAGGGCTCGAGAACTTTCTCGAGCTCTTGTTTTAGAAATTTATGAAAACAAGTAACAAATTATTAGAATTTAAAACAGAAAAAATCTTTCATTTTATTGACTTTACAAGTAAAGCGAAAGAGTTCTTAGATTCTTCAAAAATAGAAGAAGGATTTTTGAATGTGCAAATTTTACACACCTCTGCTGCTCTTATCCTCAACGAAAACGAGCCCTTACTTTTAGAAGACATCAGAAATCACTTAGAAGAGAGTGCTCCGCAGGAGAAAGATTATAAGCATGACAATCTTGCAAAAAGAACTGTTAATGTGTGTGACAACGAGTGTAAAAACGGGCACTCGCACTGTAACGCTATTAATTTATTATCAACGATCACATTGTGCGTTATAAAGGGAAGGCTTCAGCTTGGGCAGTGGCAAAGCCTTATGCTTGTTGAGCTTGATAGTGCGCGGCACAGAAAAGTTCAATTACAAATTATTGGAAAGTAAAATAATGAAGGCAAAGAATATTTTACTTCTCATTATAATACTGACGCTGATTGCTGGTTTCTTTTTTTACAGAACAGGACTTTACAAGCTTTAAGAAGCTTGAAAAAAATATTTAGTGGCGGTAGAATGAGAAGAGTTAAAAGGAGACAACGTATGAAAAAAAGATACTCTCTCTATACCATAGTATTTGTTCTTATTATAGCCATTGCGGTTATTGTTCTTTTCTTTGGATCGGTTCTTGCTAATTACCAGAGGAATAAGTTAACTGAAGGAAAGATTCAAGAAATTGTGCAATTGGCTGAGGTTATTGATAGAACGACTTATTCTTCATCCGCGCTCTATCAAAAGAATATAAAGGAAACTATGGTTGAAGAGATGGCGGGATTTAGTGACTTACGATATATAAGAGTAATCACAGAAGATGGTGGGATCAATCAAAGCAGCATTAAAGGGGAGAGTGGCAAAAAGATCACAAATCCTAACATTTTAAATCTTTTTTTAGCGGGCAGCGTTATAGAAGCAGATGTTATTTTTAATGGTGAAAAGATAAGGTCAATCATTTATCCAGGTAGTGGTGGGCAGTTTATTTGGATAGGTTTCTCTTTGGAAAGCGTTGAAGAAATGTGCAGAGAAATTGTGTTTTATGGATTCTTAATTATAACAGGGTGTTTAGTAATGATTAGTTTGACAATATTTCTTATTTTAAGAATCAGTATTATAGTTCCTCTTAAAAAAGTTATTGAAGCCTTTAAAGATGCCAGGGATGGTGGGCTGGAACCGAGCATTGACACGGAGCCAAATACTGAAATAGGAGAATTGATTGACAGCTTTAATGAGATGATTAAGGACTTGAAATATTATCAATTAAATTTAGAAGAGGCAAAAGATGTGCTTGAAGTTAAAATAGACTCAAAAGCGAAAGAATTAAAAGAGCTGAACGAAAACTTAGAAAGCAAAATACAAGAAAGAACAAAAGAGTTACAGGATAAAGTTGATGAGTTAGAAAAGTTTCGTCGTCTTACTGTAGGAAGAGAGTTGAAAATGAAAAAAATGAAGAAAATAATAGAAAAATTAAAAGAGAGGATAGAAAAGGAAAATAAATAAGAAAACTTTATAATCTTTAAGAATTGAAACGCCGATTTTGCGGTTGTTTTTTTAAATGAAACAGTGTCCAAATAAAAATGTTTTGCTATAATGATAGTATGAAAGAAATAGTGCCTTATCATAATCCTGTTTTGCGAAAAAAAGCAGAAAAGGTAAAAGACTACAGAGAGGTAAGTACACTGATAATGGAAATGAAAGAAGTTCTTGGAAAAGAGGATGGCGTTGGTCTTGCTGCTCCTCAGGTAGGAGAAAGTTTGATGGTGATTGTGGTTAAAGCTAACAATGGAATCTATGGACTCATTAATCCAGAGATAATAGAAAAAAGTGAGGAAGAGGTGATTATAAAGGAGGGGTGTCTTAGCTTGAAGGGGTTGCTTTTTGATGTTAGACGCGCAAAAAAAGTAAAAGTAACTTTCCTAAACGAAAGTGGACAAGAGTCTCAGATAGAAGCAGAGGGTATGATGGCGATAGTCTTGCAGCATGAAATTGATCACTTAAATGGCAGGCTTATCATAGATGAGGTTGGCCCATTTAAGAAGTTCGGCATACTTTTTCTTTTTTATTTTCGGAAACTATGTCCTTTGATGAAACCATAGAAGAAAACGAGTTATCACGAAGAAAGAAAATTGAGGATGCTTTTCGCTTTATTGATCGGAGAAATTTTGTTTTAGAAAAGGAAAAGCAAAATGCCTATGAAGATGTGCCCTTGACTATTGGTTATGGACAAACCATTTCTCAGCCGATGGTTGTAGCTTTTATGCTTAATTTACTTGATTTAAAAGAGGGAGAAAGAGTGCTTGATGTTGGTTCGGGATCGGGATGGACTACAGCACTTCTAGCTTTTTTAGTTGGAAAGAAGGGAAAGGTAATAGCTATAGAGACTGTTCCAGAGCTTTATGATTTTGGAAGGAAAAATATTGGAAAGTATAACTTTTTAGAAAAAGGGACAGTAGAAGTTTTTTGTGGTGACGGAAAAGAAGGAAAAAAAGAGAAGGCACCTTTTGATAAGATACTAGTTTCTGCGGCCACAGACAAAGACTTGCCACTTCCTTTAAGAAAGCAACTTAAAACAAAAGGAAAAGCAGTAATTCCCATAGGATCATCAATTTTTCTTTTAACAAAAGAAAAAAAGGGATTTAAAAGAACAGAATATCCGGGATTTTCTTTTGTACCACTTATTTAAAATATGAAAATAATTATCATCAGCGTCATAATATTGTTTATTGGAATTTTTCTTTATTTAGGATTTTATGGGGTTACAGAGGACGATAAAGAAAAAGTGATTTTTATTATTGAAGAGGGGCAGGGGGTTTTGGAGATTTCACAAAACCTTGAAAAAAAAGGAGTTATTGGTTCTCGGTATTTTTTTAGTACTTATGTTTTTTTAAAGGGAGAAAGAGCCAGTCTTAAAACTGGGGTGTATGAAATATCTTCAGGAATGAGCGTTTCTCAAATAGCAGATAAACTTATTTCGGGAAAAATAAAAAGGAACACGATAACAATTGTGGAGGGATGGAATTTAAACGATATTGCAAACTACCTTGAAAGAGAAGGATACGGAAGCAAAGAAGAATTTTATCGTCTTGCGGGAACACCGCCGCGTTATGTTGATGGTAAAGTTAAAGAACAAAAAGCTGGAGAAATTAAAGAGGATTTTTCTTTTTTAGAAGAAGTTCCAGATAATTTACCACTTGAAGGATATCTTTTTCCTGATACTTATATTGTAAATGCCAACGCTGAAATTGAAGATATTATAAAAGTTTTACTTAGAAATTTTGAGAATCGAGTAGCGAAAGAGGTGGACGAGGAAAATATTTTTGAGATAATTATACTTGCTTCTTTAATTGAGAAAGAAGTAAGAACTTATGAAGATAAAAGGTTAGTTTCCGGAATTATGAGAAATCGACTTGAGGCAGGAATGCCTTTACAGATTGATGCTACGATTACTTATCTTACCGGGAAGAGAAGCGTTAGCGTTTCAATATTGGAGACAAGAATAAACTCTCCATACAATACATATGTAAACTTAACTCTTCCCTTAGGACCTATTTCTAATCCAGGAATGGAAAGCATAAGAGCTGCAATGAACCCCAAAAAAAGTGATTACTATTATTATCTTTCTAAGCCCACAGGGGAGACAGTTTTTAGTCGTACACTGGAGGAGCATAATTATGCTAAAAATAAATATTTAAGATAATTCATGAAAATAGCAATGGTTGTCGCATCAAAAGATTTTCGCGATGAAGAGTATTTTATTCCACGAGAAAAATTTGATAACAAAGGAATCAAGGTTTCTGTTTTTAGTGATAAAAAAGGATTAATTACAGGAGTTAGTGGGGGAGAGGGAGAAGCTGATTATGTGTTAAAAGATTTTATTGCTGAAGATTTTGATGCAGTATCTTTTATTGGGGGACCTGGAGCAGTGAAGTTTCTTGACAACGAAGAGGGATATGAGATAGCGAGAACAGTCAAAAAGCAAGATATTTTGTTGTCGGCAATTTGCATTAGTCCTCTTATCTTAGCAAAGGCGGGAGTTCTTCAAGGAGTTAGGGCAACGGTTTGGAGTTCTTCTATGGAAAAAGGAGCAATTAAGATCTTGAAAGAAGAGGGGGGGATTTATAGAAAAGAAAGTGTGGTGCAAGATGGAAAAATAATTACTGCAGAAGGACCACAATCGGCTGAAGAGTTTGCAGAAAAAATAATCGAGAGCTTGACAAAAAAATAAAGTTTCTTATAATTACAACAAGAAAAAAGAATCCGCAGACAGTAGGCAGTGAAAAGTTCACGTAAATTCCTACCGAGGATAGTTTCAGAGATTTCAATGTTACTGTCTGCTTTTTAAAAGCAGTTTTTTTATGACCATTAATAAAGAAAAGAAAAAGGAAATAGTAAAACAGTTTAGGGAAAATCTTGCCAAACAAAAGGGGGTATTTTTCATTAATTTCAAGGGGATGAAAGGAGAAAGTGCCCATAGCCTTAGAAGTGAGCTTCATAAATCTGAAGCAAAAATGATGGTTGCAAGAAAAACCCTAGCTAAAATTGCCTTCAAGGAAGAGGGGATTGACTTTGATCCTCAGTCATTTGACGGAGAGGTGGGATTTATTTTTAGTTATCAAGATGGAGTAGGAACCGCAAAAATTGTAAATAAATTCGCCAAGGATGAGGCCATTGTGATTCTTGGAGGATTTTTTGAAAACAGTGTAATAAGTTTTGAAGAAGTTAAAAGTCTTGCAGAGTTGCCTTCTAGAGAAGTTCTTATGGCAAAGCTTCTCGGTACCATGGCAGCTCCTATGAAAAATCTTTTGTATGTATTAGAAGGAAATACAAGAGGACTTCTTTATGTTTTAGCGAACGCTAAAAAGGAGAATTAATTATTATTCATTAATCAAATAAGATTATGTCAGAAGAAAAAAAGGAAGTAGAGGTCCCAAAAAAGTTCAAGGAACTTGTGGAAAAAATAGAAAATCTTTCGGTTTTAGAGCTTTCTGAGCTTGTAAAAGTATTGGAAGATAAGCTCGGTGTTTCTGCATCTGCTCCTATGGCAGCGGCTCCTGCTGCTGCAGCGCCAGCTGAAGGAGGAGAAAAAGAGGAAAAGAGTGAGTACAATGTTGTTCTAAAAGGAGTTGGAGAAAGCAAAATTGAAGTAATTAAAGCAGTAAGAACAATTACTGGAAAAGGACTTAAAGAGGCTAAAGACTTGGTAGACGCTGCTACAACCGAACCACAAGTCATCAAGGAAGGAGCTCCCGCAGAAGAGGCAAAGGAAGCTGAAAAGAGCTTAAAGGGAGCAGGGGCAGTGGTAGAGTTAAAGTAAGCTTAAATTTCTATTAGATATATCTCTTGGTTATCCAAGAGGTATATTTTTTTTCCATCCGAAGTGATAGCAATATCCTTCGGATTTGTTAATTCTGGAAGGTAGAGTTGCTTTTCAATTTTTCCTTCCTTACTTCCAATAATTATACGCTTCCCTTGAACATCTAAAAAGAAAAGGGGCAGCTCGTAAGAAGTTTTTATTTTATCTGCTCGGAAAGGAGGGAAAATAGAATAATTAATTTTTTCCTCATATCGTCCCTTGTAGTAACGGTGTGTTTTGTTGATTTTATCAAGAACAAAGATGGAGCCATCAATTGCCAGAGCAAGTGGATCTTTTATTCTTGTTTCATCTTTTTCTAGCCATGTTCCGGGGTATTTATTTCGATAAGAAACTATTTCTCCATTGTTCTGGAGAAAGTATGGAACCCCTAAGAAAGAGGAAAGCGAAATGTAGTCTTGGTCATCTTTAGAAATTTCAGAGGTAGAGAGTGCCCCACCCTCAATAGAGAAGAAATGTTTAGGGGGTGCATAAAACATTGGTTTGTTCTGGGAAAAGGAAGATAGCGTGATACCATTATCTGAGACAAGGGAGTATTTATTCTCTATTTCCCTTGTTTCAAGGTTTAGAGCAAAGAGTTCAGGTGATTCTGATGTAAAAAGGTAGATGCGATTTTCTGCAAGTAAAAAGTTTTCTGGATTAATATCTTCAAAACTCTTAATTAGCTCAATGTCTTCTACTTTTTCCCATTGTGAGAGATGAAGCAATTTACTTTCGAGAAGAGAGTGTTGATCGTTAATCTCTTGACTTAGATTTGTTCTAGATTTTTTTAGGTCTTCTATTTCATCAAGTATTTCTTTTAAAACAGCAATATTTTTTTCTTCGGTAGCTTTGGCGATGTTTTCTTCTATCTTGGAAAGGGCTTCCATTTGTTTTCCGGTTCTTATATTATTTTCTATACTTATTGTAAGGTAACCTATAGAGACAACAAGAAGAAGAAGAGAAAGAAGTGTTAATGGCTTCTTGCTAATGTTAATTTTAGGTGTTTTAAAATCGGGTTTCTTGATTTTTGAAAGTGATAGGATAACTTCATTAAATAATTTTTGAAAAGAAAATGTTTTTTTCTTTGTACCTGCTATTATCTGTGGTTTTTCTTCTAGGTTTAAAGCATGGTCCATAATCAAAGAAAGACCAGAAACGGCGGGAAACTTTTCCTTTTGCAAAGAAGAAATTTTTTCCATCAAATCATCGCTTAAAGGTTTTTCCATCATTTCTTGAAAGAGCTTTCCCTTTACGAAAGAATGATAAATTTCAGGAGTTAATACAAGGAGCTTGTCCTCCTTTTTCATTTTTCCGGAAATTATGTTATGAAAAACGTTTCCTTGTGATTCACTTAGGTCCTCGCAGATATTTTTTATTTTACCACTAGCAAGAAGGACAATTTTTATTTTTCCTATTCTAGCAACATGAATGGAGAAATTTTTAGAAGAAAGAAGGGCGATGTTCATTTTTCCCTGATATCCTTTATCTTCTAGAAAAAGGTTTATTTTCTTTAAGGTTTCTTCGAGAGCCTTTTCGGGCAAAAGAGAGGTGTCTTTATAATATTTTTCTTTTGCGATATGGAATATATTCTGCAAAAGAGGGGAGTCTTCTTCGCTTATCTCTAGAATCTCTCCAACCATGTAAATCTTACCCAGCTTACGCTCATAAGCGTTCTTTGGCTGATGAACAAAACTTTCTAACAGCTTCTCTTTATTTTCTGGATTAAAATAAAGTTCAAAAATTTGCATATTATTTCTAAATATTTGTTTTAAAATATCATTTTGATTATAAGCATTATGTATAAATTAATCAATTATTGTAGGTAATCTTGACATCATAATTAGATTTGTTATAAATAAAAAAAGGTCGGAGATAAGCCAATTTTAATTAAAATATGGCACTTGTACCAAAGAAATTTTTTGGAGAGATGCCTGATTTTTTTGGCGATGAAGACTGGTTTCTTCCAGTTTTTTCTAAAAATCTCTCCGAACCAGAAATAGATGTTTATGAAACAGGTAAAGATGTTGTAGTAGAAGTTAGCTTGCCTAACATCGACCCCAAAGACATCAAATTACAAGTAGAGGACGGAGTACTTAGAGTGAGTGCGGAAACAAAGGAAGAAAAAGAAGAAAAAGAGAAAAATTATTGGAAAAAGGAAATCCGAAAAGGGTCTTGTGAGCGAGCGGTGAAATTGCCTTCTAGAGTAAACGAGGAAAAGGCAGAAGCGAATTATGAAAAGGGAGTGCTAAAAGTTGTTTTACCCAAAGTCAGTCCGAAAAAAGGAGGTACAAAAGAGATTAAAGTGAAAGGAAAATGATAAGAGAGCAGACACTCGCCCTTTAAAAAAAGGGCGAGTTTTTAATAAGTAAACTTTGCCTACAATGAAAATATTTGCTATTCTCTAGTAATGGAGAAAAGGGTTCATATTTTATTATCTGGAAAAGTACAAGGAGTTTTCTTCAGGGAGTCTACGAAAAAAAAGGCGAGAATGCTAGGATTGAAGGGAGTAGTAAAAAATCTTGAAAATGGATGTGTAGAGATTATTGCAGAAGGAGAAGAGGAGAAACTGAAAATGCTATCCTCTTGGTGCGATGATGGTCCTCCTCTTGCAAGAGTCCAAAGAAAGGATGTTAAGTGGCAGAAAAGCGGAGATGAGTTTAAAAATTTTATAACAAAATAAAACATGAAAAGATTAGATTTTTTAGGGATTATAGTGGCCATTATTATCGCTATTTATTTTTTAATGAACTCTCCTTTTTAAAAAAGCCCCTTGTTTTAAAACAAGGGGCTTTTTATCGTTGTGGTCTTTTTTATAATTCTTCTTCGTCTTCTTCCTCCTCCTCTTCTTCTTCTTCCTCTTCTTCGTCATCAAAATCATCCAGATCTTCATCGTCCAAATCTAAATCTTCGTCAAGATCTAAATCGTCGTCAAGATCTAAATCATCTTCAAGATCTAAATCGTCTTCTTCTCCTTCCTCTTCTTCTAACATTGCGAAAGGTTCTCTTTTAAAGGTTTCTTTTTGGTCTGAAAAAAACATATATTTTCTTTTCCCGTTTAAGGAAAGTGTTATTTTTTTACTTCATAAAGTATACCGACCTTTTTTCTATGGACATTATAATTTGAAAGAAACTATTGTCAATAGATGGTCTTTGAATTATAATGATTGCAATGATTAAAGTGACAGAAAGAAAAAGTATTTTTGTTTCCTGGATTTCCTGGCATTATGTTATAGTCCTTCAAGAAATTCTCTTGCGTTGGCAAGATTTTTTGCGTTTTAGCTTCAATTATTTCTCTGTCTTTCGTTTAATGCAAACGTTTTTTTCTCCGTGGCACAAGTATCAAACTTCCTATGGTAGAGGATTTGACATTAAGAGATATGCCGAGATTATAATTTTCAATACGTTCTCTAGATTGATTGGAATGGCGATGAGGATGATGCTGATAATTATTGGTATTTTTGCTGAGATATTTGTTGCTTTCGTTGGATTTTTCCTTTTGTTTTTTTGGGTGTTGATACCCTTTATAGTTAGTGGGGGATTGTTCTTATCAATAAAATGGATATTAAGTTCGATTTAAAAAAATCAGCCATATATAAAGCCCTTTTAATCGGCAAGATTCCAGTCTTTGGAAATGCTGGAGCTTTGAAGGTCTTCTTTTTTGTGTTATCCATCTTGTCTCTTTTAGGCTTTGCGTTACAAAAAACTCTTAATACAAGCTCTTACTTTCTCGAGATTAGTTTTTTCTTCTTTTGCCTTTTTTTAATTTTTTTACAGCTGGAGTTGTTTTTTAAATATTCCGTTACAAGACCAAAGCTCTTAATAAGCAAAAAGAATGCTCTTAGTCACCTTGACGAAGTTAATCTTGCAGAGTTTTTAAATTTTGAAAGTGCTTGCATCATGGAGGCAGTCGAAAGAAAGGGGGGAGCAGACTCTTATCTTTTGCTTTATTATCTATTAAAAAAAGCTCGGGATATGGATTTCGTTTTTCATCGTGCATTAATTAGTAAAAAAAATGTTCTCCGAGACTTGAAGTTTATTTTTGATGAGAGAGAGATGATTAATAATAAAGAAAAATCTCCTTGTTTTACGAAGACGATGAAAGAGGCTTTGGTAGTTGCTGCAAGAAGGAAGAACGAAAGAATAACTCCTGGAGATTTATTTGTAGCACTAAGCAAACACAATAATTACTTAAGAGATACTATATATTATAATGGAATGACTGAGGATGACATGTATGATCTTACTTCATGGCGGAAACGACTTAGGAAAAAAGAGAGCCCGTTGCTTTATAAGAATTTAATTAAGCTAGGAAGCATAGGAAAAGAATGGAATTTTGGATATACTCCTCTTCTTGATAATTTCTCTATAGATTGGACGGAGAAAATGAAATTATCCGGATTCCCAGAAACAGTTGGACACAGAAAGGAAATAAAATCACTGGAAAGAGTTATGTCTCGTGAAGAAATAAACAGTGTCGTTTTGGTTGGAGATTCAGGAGCAGGAAGGAGAAGTATAATTCAGGAGATTGCCAGAAGATCTTTTCTTGGAGAAGGGCTTCAGGGGACCAATTATTTACGTATTTTAGAACTTGATCTTTCGTCAGTTTTGGCACGCACAGAGGGACTAGAAGAAACAGAAAAGATATTAGATAAAATGTTTGGTGAGGCGGTGAAAGCAGGAAACGTTATACTGGTTATCAATGATCTTCACAAATTCATAGCAGGAGAACAGAGGCCAGGAGTAATCAATATTTCTGGAATTTTAGAACCTTATTTACACATTCCTTCGTTTCGATTGATCGGTGTTACTGATTTTGCAGGTTTTCGAAAAAACATTGAAAAGAACTCTACTCTCTTCTCTCTCATGGAGAAAGTAGAAATGAAAAAAATATCACACGAAGAAGCACTTATTTTGTTAGAGAAACTAGCTCTCTCTTTAGAGAACAAGTATCATAAATTAATTTCTTTTGGATCAATCAAGAAAGCGATAGAATTTTCGGATAAGTATATGCAAAATGAAGCCTTCCCTGAAAAAGCTTTTACTTTGCTTGAGGAAGCAGTAGTTCACGCTGATCAAAAAGAAGAAGATATTGTTTTGCAAGATCATGTTGCGGAAATCATATCAGAAAAGACCGAGGTTCCGGTAGGAAGGTTGGATGAAAAAGAAAAAGAGGTACTTCTTAATTTGGAGGACTTAATTCATAAAAGAATTGTTAATCAAGAAAACGCTGTTAGAGCGGTTTCTTCGGCCCTTAGACGCTCTAGAGCGGATGTGGGTGTAAGGAAAGGGACGATAGGAGGCTTTCTATTCTTAGGGCCAACGGGAGTGGGTAAAACTGAAATGGCAAAAGCGATTGCAGATGTTTATTTTGGTTCGGAAAAAAAGATAAATCGTATCGATATGTCCGAATTTCAAAATATTTCCGATGTACAACGCATTATTGGATCATCACAAGAAGAAGGAGTCTTAACCTCTGGAGTGAGAGAAGATCCTTTTTCCCTTATATTGTTAGATGAGATTGAGAAAGCGCACCCGGATATATTGAATTTGTTTTTGCAAATATTGGATGAAGGGCATATTACTGATGGAGAGGGAAGAAGGGTCGATTTTCGTAACACTATGGTCATTGCCACCAGCAATGCCGGATATCAAATTATTCTTGATGCTATCGAGCAGAAACTGGGATGGGGAAAAGTAAAGGCAAAAATATTAAAAAGACTTTTTCAAACATCTGTATTTCGTCCAGAGTTTGTTAATCGCTTTGATGATGTTATTATTTTTAAACCATTAAGCAGAGAAAATCTTATTGATGTTGCTGGAATTCAGCTGGAAGAAATGGCTAAGAATTTTATTAAGAAAGATATGCATTTTGTGATTACTGAAGCTCTAAAAGAAAAAATTATGGAGATAGGATATGATCCTGTTTTTGGAGCAAGGGAAATGCAGCGTGCTATACAAGACAATATTAGTAACAAGCTTGCCTCTGCAGTTCTAGAGGGATATATCCAAGAAGGGGATAGGTTTACTGTTGATGAAGAGCATTTTGAGGTAAGAAAACTAGCACCATAGAAGAAGCTTAAGCTACGAAGTAAAAGCCCTCCTTAAGGAGGGCTTTTTGTTTTAAATTCTTAAAAGGGGTCCCTGTGGATTGTTGGGGGTTGACAGGTTCTGCTTTGTGGAATAAAATGGGAACAAATTACGGTATTGTGGAAAAAAGTGGGGAAAACATCTATTCTTTGGGGAAAACAATTATGTTTATTGGTGAATACACATACAAGATAGACGAAAAGAAGAGACTTGCTATTCCAATAAAATTTCGCGAGGAATTAAAAAGAAAGACAGTGATTACGAAAGGACTTGATAACTGCCTTTTCATGTATCCCCTTAAAGAATGGAAAGAGTTAGCTCCGAAAATAAGCAATATGCCCCTTGCTCAGTCTGACGCAAGGGGATTTTCAAGATTCATGCTTGCCGGAGCAATGGAAGTAGAGTTTGATTCGTTAGGAAGAATTCTTGTTCCTGATTACCTAAAGGAATACGCTTCTTTAAAAAAAGAAGTGGTGATAGTTGGGGTTTATAACCGAATAGAAGTGTGGAACAAGGAGTTGTGGGAAAGTTACAGGACAAAAACTGAAAAAGAGGTTGGAAGTATTGCAGAAAGATTGAAAGAACTTGGAGTTTAAAATCATATAGTTAATGAAAGAAAAAAGCAGAGTCCATATACCCGTTTTGAAACAAGAAGTATTGCACCTTTTAAATCCGAAAAAAAATGAAAACTTTGTGGATTGTACCGCTGGGGCAGGAGGACACTCTCTAGCACTGCTTGAAAAAAACAGGCCAAACGGAAAAGTACTTGCTCTGGAGTGGGATTCAAACCTCTACAATATTTTAGAAAGCAAGAAAAGAGAAAGACTTATCGTTTGTAATGAATCTTATACGATGCTTGAAGAAATTGTTGAGGAAAAAGAGTTTGGACCGATATCTGGGATAATCTTTGACTTAGGATTTTCTAGTTTTCATATAGAAAAGAGTGGGAGAGGATTTTCTTTTAGAAGGAACGAACCTCTTGATATGCGTTACAACAAAAACATTCTTCTTACAGCCAAAGAGGTGGTAAATCAATATAGGGAGAAAGACTTACTTTATATTATTAGAAAATGGGGAGAAGAAGAGTACGCAGATAGAATTGTTGAAAATATTATCAAAGAAAGAAAAGAAAGGTTGATTAAAAACACAAAGGATCTTGTTAAAATTATAGAAAAAAGTGTTCCTTCCTCATATAGAAACAGACGCATACATTGTGCAACGAAGACTTTTCAAGGAATTCGTATTGCTGTGAATGGAGAAATAATGAACTTTAAATCGGCTCTACCTCAATCACTGAAGATTTTAAAAAAAGGGGGAAGATTGGCGGTTATCACTTTTCATGGGATAGAGGAACGAGCGTTGCTTGATTTCATTGATAAAAATGATGTTGATCTTCTTACAAAAGAACCAGTTAAACCAGGAGCTTTGGAAATTAATAAAAACATTCGTTCAAGGTCGGCGAAGTTAAGAGTAATAATTAAAAAATAAGATGAAAGTAAAATTTATTTATATATTGTCTTCTCTGGTGATAGTAGCTTTAGTTTCGGTTTGTGTTTTTCAAATTATTCAATTAACAGAAGAAGTGTATTTGGTGCAAAAAAATCAAAAGATTCTAGATGGCACCTTTCATCAAAATGAGCTTCTTTCAAGTAATTCATTAAATAGTTTTTCATTAAGGGAAGTTGAAGAAATTGCACGGGATATGGGTTTTGTAGAAACAAGGGATGTTAGCTATCTCGAGGTGCATGGTTCGGAAGTAGTAGTAAGGCAATAATAATTATGTGCAAGACGAGGTTTTGTTTTGTTCTTGGATTGATGGTAATTATGGCAGTAGTGCTTTGTTGGCGTCTCTTTAATATTCAAGTTTTGAGTAGCGGAGAATGGAGCGCTCAAGCTTATGGACAACAAAGATATTTTGCACAGGACGAGGGGGAGAGGGGAACAATTTATTTACAAAATACTAGCGAAAGGAAAGTTCCGATTGCTGTAAATAGAAGGATTACTCATGTCTATATTTCTCCTCGTGAAATTAAAAGTGAAGAAAAAAAAGAAATTGCTTTAGCTCTTTCTAACGCTTTAGAAGTAGACGAAGAAGAAGTAATGATTCGTATGGAGCGTGACACCTCTTATGAAGTGATAAAAAGAGATATAAGCGAAGAAGAGATAAAAGAAATAAAGAAACTTCCCAAGGTTTATTTGGAAAGTGAAGTTAAGAGACATTATCCAGAAAGTGATTTTGCTTCACATATCATTGGCTTTATTGGAGGAGAAGGATTGGGACAGTACGGTGTAGAGCAGTATTATGAAAATATTTTGCGTGGAAGAGGAGGAATAAGAGAAGGAAGTAGAAATTCTTGGGGTCTTTTTATTACCAGAGATTCTACGGAAAGAGGAGATGATGTTTTTTTGACGGTAGACTATAATATTCAGCACTTTATTGAGAAATCCTTACTAGAGGCACACGATGATTTTAATATTACAGGAGGTAGTATTTTAGTTGGTGATCCAAACGATGGAAAAATTCTTGGCATGGCAAACTTTCCTTCATTTGATCCTAACAATTTTTCTGAAACTAGTGATTACAAGATATTTAAAAACTCTTCAATACAAGAAACTTTTGAACCTGGATCCATTTTTAAACCGATTACAATGGCGGCAGCGCTTGAAGAGAGAGCAATTGATCCTGATGAAACTTATAATGACACAGGGGAAGAAAGGGTTCACGGAAGAGTTATTCGTAATTATGGACAACGAGCATACGGTGAAGTTACAATGAGAGAAATTATGGAAAAATCCATCAATACGGGCATCGTGCATGTAAAAGACAGAATTGGAAATGATGTTTTCGAGGAATATATTAAAAAGTTTGGATTTTTTGATTTTACTGAAATTGACTTACACGGTGAAGTGATTGCTGAAAACAGAAGTTTTAAAGAGGGTTACGACATAAACTACGCAACCGCATCTTTTGGTCAAGGAATAGAAATTACCCCAATTCAATTTTTTCGTGCTTTTTCTGCAATTGCTAATGGAGGAGTTATGGTAAATCCTTATATTGTGCAGGGAATGAAGGGATCAGAGGGGGAAAGAGTTATCTCTCCTTCAACATCTTCTCAAATGACATCTATTTTGGTAGGAACAATAGAGGATGGTTTTGGTGGTTCGGCAAAAGTTCCAGGATATCATGTTGCAGGGAAAACAGGAACTTCTCAAATTTCTTGGTCTGATCTTGGTATAAATCAAAGAGGTTATTCGGATCAAACCATTCAAGCGTTTGCTGGATATGTTCCGGCCTACGACCCACAATTCTTAATTATAATTAAGTTAGATCAGCCGCAAGCACGCACAGCAGAAGTTTCCGCAGCACCGATTTTCCGAAAAGTTGCAGACTACACACTCCAATATAAGCAGATTCCTCCAGATTATAAAATAGAAAATGAAAAAAATAATTAAAAACAAAAAAGTTGTACTTATTACCGGAGAACAGAATGAAGAGGCAGCTCAAGCCCTGCATTTTATTTTAAAAGATAAGTATTCGGTTTTTCGATTTAAGGGTTTGCCAAAAATCTATTATTTTTTTTCTCTTTTAAAAAGCGAGGTGGTAATTGTTGAAGATGATCCTGAGATTAACCCACAGAAAATAGTGAGCTTCTTTCCATCTAAGTTTTTCCTTCTTGTTACTCAAGAAAGAAAAAAAACAAGAATAAAAAAATTCTTGAGACAATTTCCAGAGAGTGGATTTTTAGCAATCGATTTTTCTGTAGCTAACAAGATTCGAGGAAAAAACTTTCAAAAGGTTTCAACATTTGGAATTGAAAAGAAAAATGCAGATTTTTATATCAGTGATATTAGTAAAGGAGAAAAAGAGACAAATTTCAAAATTAACTATAAAGAAAATATTGTTCCTTTTTGGATTAAAGGAAAAGTAAAGAGGAAGAAAATTTATGGAGTTCTTTCTGCCCTCTGTCTTGGAGAAAGTTTACACATTAATTTGGCGGAAGCATCTCAGAGACTAAGAAGTAGTTTTTACTTTACAGGTAAGTAAAAATTTGATAGCATCTAGTAGTCGTAGGCCCCATCGTCTAGTGGCTTAGGACGCCGGGTTCTCAGTCCGGTAACACGGGTTCAAATCCCGTTGGGGTCACTTTTAATTTATTGGCAATGAAAATATTATACGGAATTTCGATTCTAGCAGGGACGATAATTGGTGCAGGGATTTTTTCTTTACCCTATATAACCTCTGTAGTAGGTATCCAAATAATGATTGGATATCTATTTATTTTGGGTGGTGTTGCTATTATTGTCCATTATTTTTTAGGTGAAGTTTCTTTGAAAACTCCAGATTTTTTACGTTTACCTGGATTTGCCAAGCATCACCTAGGGGAAAAAGCTGAGAAGGTAGCTTATGTTTCTGGTATTTTGGGAATGCTTGGTGCTGTTCTTGCTTATTTAATTTTAGGAGGCGAGTTTCTTCGTGCACTTTTGTCTCCTCTATTTGGAGGAGAAATGATTCATTATTTAATTATTTATTTTGTTGTTTCAGCTCTATTTATTTATTTTGGAATAAAGGCTATCTCTAGAGTTGAGTTTTGGGGGATTATATTTTTTTTCGTGGCTCTTGTAGTTGTTTTTGTTAAAGAGTTTTCTCACATATCGTTGGAAAACATATTTTTAACCAGAGAAGCTTCTTTTGACTTCTTTTTACCTTATGGTGCTGTTCTTTTTGCGTTATGGGGAGGCGCATTAATACCAGAGATTGAAGAACTGCTAGGGCGTCAAAAGGAAAAGCTCCGCTTAGTTATTCCTCTGGGGCTGGTAGTTGCAATTTTAATATCTCTTTTTTTTATTGTGATTATTTTAGGAATTACGGGAGAAGACACAACAAAAGAAGCTTTGGTCGGGCTTCAAGCGTATCTAGGAAGAGGGGTGACCACGCTTATGCTTGTTTTTGGATTAGTCGCCACTTTTACCTCTCTTGTTGCGATCGGGCTTACTCTTAAGAAAATATTTTGGTATGACTTAAAGATTTCTCATAAATTTTCATGGGGAATTACTTGTTTTGTACCCCTGCTTCTTTTTTTAGGAGGAGCAAGAGATTTTATTGTGGTTATTGGAATTGTGGGAGGAGTTATGATAGCAGTGGATGCTATTTTAATTTCTTTGATGTATGAGAAGATAAAAACGAAGAGGGTTCGTCTTATTACTTTTCCTCTAATTATTCTTTTTTTACTTGGCATTCTTTATGAAATAGTTTATTTTATAGAATAATGATCGTACTATATGCCGCCATATTTATTATTTCTTGTTTTCTGATCATTTTTTCTAGTAGATGGGTGATTGATGCTTTGTATCGAATAACGATTTGTTTAAGATGGAAAGAGTTTGTAGTGGCATTTTTTACTGTTTCTGTCGGAGCAGTTCTTCCCGAGCTTTTTATTGGAGTGAGAGCGGCGTTAAAAGGAATACCAGAAATGGCATTGGGAAGTATTATTGGACAGAACATAGTTTTGTTTACTTTGTCGGTCTCTATCTGTACTCTTATTTTACGTGAAATAAAGGTAGAAAGCAGAACTGTTCGAGCAGGAACCACTTTTGCATTGATCTCTGTTATTCTGCCTCTTGTCTTGCTCCTTGATGGAGAGCTAAGTCGTTTTGATGGTGTTATTTTAATTATTGCTTGCTTTCTGTACATTTATTGGATGTTTTCAGAGAAAGAGCGCTTCCTAAAACCCGTAGGAGAATTATCAACGGGTCAGCAGACTTTGTTAAAAGATATTGCTACTATAATTATTGGCTTTCTGCTTGTCGTTATCTCTGCAGAAGGGATTATATTTACCGCTCAAAGCTTCAGTGCGTCTCTTAACGTTCCGATAGTTCTTTTTGGAGTTTTTGCTGTGGGGCTTGGCGTTGCATTGCCCGAAACTTTTTTTGCTGCAATGCTTGCAAAAAAAGGACAGTCATGGATGATTTTAGGAGGATTGATGGGGGCGGTTGCCCTCTCTTCAACTCTAGTTTTAGGTATTGTATCAATAATTGAGCCAATTAAAGTTGTTGATCTTCCTGCTTTTCCGATTATATTTTTGATTTTAGGGGGGCTTTCCTTGCTTTTCTTTGTGCGTACTAATAATAAAATAACTAAAAGAGAGGCCTACGCCCTTCTTCTTATCTATCTTCTTTTTCTTTTTTTAGAGCTTGTCATGTAACGATGTTTCTTTCTTATTATAATTTGTTATAATCGAATCAAAGGTCGTTATTTTTTTATTACTAAAAGCATTAATGATGCCAAATAAAGAAGGGGAACAAATAGGTGTAGTTTCTCACTATTTTGGAAATATTGAAGTAGCAATTATTAAGCTTTCCAAGAAATTGGAAAAAGGTGAAAAGATAAGGTTTGTGGGAGGTTTGACAGATTTTGAGCAAAAAATTAATTCTATGGAGGTTGATTATAAGAAGGTGGAAAAAGCCTCTCCCAGAAACGAGGTAGGGGTAAAAGTAAAAGAAAAAGTGAGAGAAGGATATAAGGTTTACAGGGCATAGAATTTTTGGGAGTGTGTTTTTGTTTGATATTTTTGTTTTTTAGTGTTATTATATGTTGTCTTATGACAGAAATTTTATTTGTAATTGTTCTTTTCTCATTTCTTTTTATAGCTTTGCTTTTTTTGCGCAAAGAAAACTCAGAGACGGAGCGTAGATTAACCGAAGTTATTAATAAAGAGCTCAAGGAGATAAGAGGAAGTGTCGATTTCACTTCGAGTACGATGAACGAACAAATTTCTTCCTTTACCAAAGAGGCAACAGGAATCAGGAAAGAGATGGAAGAAGTGCAAGAGGTGGTAAGGGGCATTTCTTCTTTTCAAGAGTTTTTTCGATCTCCTAAGGTGAGAGGGCAGTGGGGAGAGGCGAATCTCAAGCACCTGCTTCAAGAATATTTTCCCGAGGAACTTTACTCGATACAGCATCGGTTTTCTTCTGGAGAAGCAGTTGATGCTGTTTTGAGGCTTCCCAATAAAAAACTGCTTCCCATTGATTCTAAATTTCCTTTTGATAACTTCCGAAGGATGGTTGAAGCAGAAGGAAAAGAAAAAGAGCTTTTCCGAAAGAAGTTCTTAGAAGATGTGAAAAAGAGAATTCGAGAAATTTCAGAGAAATACATTATTCCAGCAGAAGATACAGTTGACTTTGCTGTAATGTATGTGCCGGCAGAAGCTGTTTACTACGAGATAAACATGAGTCAAGATACCGATGTTGCTGAGTTTGCTCGCTCTTCTAAGATTATTCTTTCTTCACCTAATACCTTCTATCTTACACTTCGAGCTATAGAACAATGGTTCAGAGATACACAGATTACTGGTCGCGCTCACGAGGTGATGAAGAGGTTATCACGTATTGAAAAGGATGGTGAGATACTTACAAATGAATTTCGTAAAATGGGTATTCATATTAAGAATACGGTAGTAACTTATAAATCTTCAAGGAAAAGAGTTTCCCTGTTTGATAAAAGAGTAAAAGGAATTTTAAAAAATAGTAAAATAACTACTCCGGAAAAAAAAGAAAACTAATTTTTCGGTGAAAAAGATGATAGCAGTAATACATACGGGAGGAAAGCAGTACATTGTTTCTCCCGGAGACAAAATTAAAATTGAAAAAATAGACGAAAAGGAAGGAGAGAAGGTTAACTTTGACAAGGTGCTTCTTCTCGAGGATGATAAGGGAGTAGTGAGTCTAGGGACTCCTTATCTTGAAGGAGTTAAGGTGGAAGGGATGGTTACTGGCGAGGGAAAAGGTGAAAAAAAGATAGTGTTTAAGTACAAAGCTAAGAAAAGATATAAGGTGAAGAAAGGACACAGACAGTTCTTTACGGAAGTAGAGATAAAAGAAATCGGCAAAAAGAAATCCACCAAGAAAAAAGAGGAAAAATAAAAGAGGGGAGTACCCCCCCCTTTTTTTTAATGTAATTTATTTTCTTCCCTTAAAAGCCCAGATGAGAGTTTCTTCGTCCGCGTACTCCAACTCACTCCCAGTAGAAAGCCCCCTTCTAAGGCGGGTCGTTTTTATTTTTAATTGATCTAACAGACGAGTTAAGTAAAGTGCTGTTGCTTCCCCTTGAGTGTTCTGGTTAGTAGCAATAACAACTTCTCTTATATTGGAAAGATGAAATTTTTTAGGATTTGTTAATCTTTCCTTTAACTCTTTTACTCTAATATTTTTAAAATCTGTTTTTTTTAAAGTAGAGATATTACCACCAAGAATGAAATATAAGCCGTTATATTCTTTTATTTTTTCAATAGAAAGAAGATCCACCTCTTTTTCTACTATACAAATTACATCTCGTTCCCTTCTTTTGTCTTGGCAGATAGAGCAAAGGTCGCCCTCTTCTTGATAAGAACGAAAACAGATTTTACAGTTTTTTACGGATTGCTTTACCTCTTTTAGGGTAGTTATGATTTCTTCTATTATTTCTGAGGGGAGTTGAGAGCAGTAGAAAGCAAATCTGGTTGCTGTGCGTGGACCTATTCCGGGAAAGCGAGTAAAAATAGTTATTAATTTTTCTAGCGAAGGAGGGTACATTAGTGTCTTTTATCTAAGTTTTTAAAGGATGCAGTAGCGTCGTCAAAATAAAGCTCTACTTTTCCGATAGGGCCGTTACGATGCTTGGCAACAATGACGTCTGCAATATTTTTTCTGGAAGTGTCTTGTCGATAATAGTCTTCACGGTAGATAAACATCACAACATCAGCGTCTTGCTCTAACGCTCCGGTTTCTCTTAAGTCAGAAAGTCTTGGTACTTGTGGGGTTCTTTGTTCGACAGCACGAGAAAGTTGGGAAAGAGCGAGAACAGGAACATTAAGTTCTTTGGCTAGTGACTTTAATTCACGAGATATTTCTGTCATCTGTTGCACCATAGAAGGACTCTGAGATCGTGGTTGCATGAGTTGAAGGTAGTCTACAATAATCAGGCCTAATCCTTTTTCTGATTGCAGCCTACGAGCCATTGTACGCATCTGCATTACATTGAAGGAAATTGCATCATCAATGTAAATAGGAGCCTTGGAGAGTTCTTCGAAAGATTCTCTAATTTTTACAAAATCATTGTCGTCTCCCTGTTTTTTTAAGTTACCAGTACGTAGTTTCCACAAATTTATGCCGGATATGTCGGCGATGAGACGATCTACTATTTGATCCGTTGACATCTCTAAGCTAAATATGCCCACGGGAGTGTTGTATTTAAGAGCAACATTTTTTGCAATATTGGAAGCAAATCCACTCTTTCCCATACTTGGTCTTGCAGCAAGAATTATTAAGTCAGAGTTTTGAAGCCCTGAAAGAATATTATCAAGATCGGTAAATCCGGTAGGAACTCCACGTGCTTTTCCGTCTTCGTTGGAAAGTTTTTCTATTCTTTCGAAAGCGTCCTCAAGAGTGTCCTTAATTGCAAGAAAGTTTTTTTGAGAAGAGTTGTGAGTAATACTGAAAATTCTCTTCTCTGCTTCATCAAGGAGTACATCAACATCCTTTTTTTCATCGTAAGCTGAAATGCTTATTTCTTGTCCAGAGCTTATAAGGTCGCGAAGAAGTCGTTTGCGACGAACGATGTTTGCATAATCAACTACGTGACTTGCGGTAGGAACAGAGTTTACTAGAGTTGTAAGATAGCTTTTTCCGCCCACACTATCTAAGAGTTCTTTTTCTCCTAGGCGAGCAGAAACGGACAACAAGTCAATTGCGTTTTTGCGATCAAATAGATCAATTATTGCTTCATAAATATCACTATGAGCTTTTTTATAAAAATCGTTTGACTTCAAAAAGTCAGCAATTTTATAAATTGAATTAGCATCTATCATAAGAGAGCCGAGAAGTGATTGTTCCGCTTCTATGTTTTGTGGAGGAAGTTTTTCAATGTTTTCTTGAGACATTATTTCTTTTTTATTTTATAACCCTTAATGGTGTCTTCTATTTGATATCCTTTCTTTTCAATTTTTTTCCTAATCTCATCAGCTTTTTGAAAATCCTTTTTCTTTCTTGCATTTTCTCTTTCCGCAATAAGCGCTTTTAATTCTTCATTTTCATCAGAAATATACTGCACAAATCTTTCTTTTTTTGGAACAATTAAAAATCCAAAAATACGATCAAGATCTTTTAATAATTTTATAACTTCTTTGGCATCAGATGAAGAAAGATTTCCTGAATCTAGAAAAGTGTTGACTTTGTTTATTAAAACGAAAAGCGAAGATATTGCAAGGGGAGTATTAAAGTCTTCTTCAAGATCTCTCTCAATTTTATTTTTAATCTTTTTAATAATGTCTTTGGTCTTTTCACTGTTTTTTTTCTTTGCAATTTCTTCAACTCTATATAAAAAGGAATCTATTCTTTCTAGTTCTTGATTAACTTGAAAAATATAATTTTCATTATAATCAATCGGCGAACGATAGTGGGATTTTAAAACCAAAAATCTCAAGGCTCTAGGAGAGTGCTTTTTAGTGAAATCTCTAATAGTAACAAAATTACCAAGAGATTTTGACATTTTATCTCCGTTTATAGTTAAAAAACCAGTGTGCATCCAGTATTTTACAAATGGCCTTTTCCCGGAAAGAGATTCCATTAATGCAATTTCAGCTTCGTGGTGAGGAAATATCAAATCTCTTGCTCCACCATGGATATCGTACTGCATTCCAAGATATTTTTCAGAAATTGCCGTGTCTTCGATGTGCCATCCAGGTCTTCCTTTCCCCCAAGGAGTTTCCCATTCGGGATTTTTATTTTCTGAAAATTTCCAAATGCAAAAATCTCCTTTATTTCTTTTTTTAATACTTTCATCAATTCTTGATGTTCCATCTTCCGCTTGCTCAGTTGTTCTCCCAGAAAGTTTTCCGTATTCGTTGAATTTTGAAATGTCATAATATATCCCATCATCGGTAATATAAGCAAAATCTTTTTCGAGCAATCTTTCTATTTGAGAAATAATTTCTTGAATATGATCGGTCGCACGAGCGTATTTCGTAATGCTGTCTATTCCTAAGGAGCGTGTGTCCTGGAGATATTTTTCTTCAAATTTTTCAGCAAGAGATAGAGGAGAAGTTTTTTCCTCTTCTGCTCGTTTAATTATTTTATCGTCAATGTCGGTAATGTTTTGCAAGTAAAAAACATTATATCCCTTTCCGCGCAGATATTTAACAAAAGAATCAAAAAAAATATAGGTTCTTGCGTGTCCGAGATGTGCATAGTCGTAAACCGTGGGACCACAAACAAAAAAACCGATTTTCTTTGATTCTAAGGGCTGAAAAGTATCCTTTTTCTGGGAAAGGGTGTTGTATAGTTTGATCATATAAGGGCATTTTACCACAAAGAGGAAAGAAGGTAAACGAAAAATGGAGGTTTGAATTTACTTTTTTTTAAGCTATACTGATTTAAATATGACAGTTGAGTTACAAATATTTTTTACTGCCATGATGCCTTTGCTTGAACTTAGAGCGGCAATCCCTTTGGCAGTGCTAGTTTATGAAATGAACCCTTACTCTGCTTATCTTTGGGCAGTTCTGGGGAACATTTTTCCCATTTTTATTATTCTAGCGTTCTTGGAACCGACTTCTCTTTGGCTTTCTCGTAATTTTTCTTTTATGGAAAAGTTTTTTAATTATCTTTTTGAAAGAACACGAAGAAATTATAGTGAAAGAGTAGGTAAGTATGGGTTTTTTGCTCTTTTTTTATTTACCGCAATCCCTCTTCCTGTTTCTGGAGCTTGGACAGCTTCTTTAGCTGTTTTTCTGTTTGGGTTGCCTTATTTTAAGTCTTTAGCTGCTATTATCTCTGGTGTAATTGTTGCTGGTGGGGTTGTGCTTTTTCTCACACAAGCAGGAATTGAAATCGGGGAAAACTATGGATTCCAGGCTGTGGGTGGTTTAATTCTTCTTGTTTTATTTATTTATTTTATTTATCATCGAAAAAAAAATAACTATAAGAAAAATGTCTGAAATAGCACTTTATCGCAAATATAGACCGCAGAAGTTTTCTGAAGTGGTTGGGCAGGAGCATGTGGTTAAAATATTACTTAATGCTGTTGAGTCAGGAAAAGTTTCACACGCCTATCTTTTTTCTGGACCCAGGGGGTGTGGTAAAACTACGATTGCCAGGCTTTTAGCAAAGGCAGTGAACTGCGAGAAAAAAGATAATCCTGACCCTTGCAACAAGTGTTCTTCCTGCCTTGAAATCAGAAAAGGAAATGCTGTGGATTTAATAGAGATTGATGCGGCGTCACATCGAGGGATTGACGAAATAAGAGAGCTACGCGATGGGATTCGCTTTTCACCAGCAAAATTAGATTACAAGGTTTTTATATTGGACGAAGCTCACCAGCTTACTTCGGGAGCTTTTAATGCTCTTTTAAAGATGCTTGAAGAAGCTCCTTCTCATGTAATATTTATTCTTGCAACAACACAACCACTAAAAGTTATTCCGACAATTATTTCCAGATGTCAACGGTTTGATTTTCGAAAAATAACAGTGGTAGAGATAGTAAACAGGTTAAAGAAAATTATTAAGAAAGAAGGTTATCAGGCTGAGGAAGAAGCGCTTAAAATGATTGCAGTTGCAGCTGATGGGGCACTTCGTGATGCGGAAAGTATCTTATCTCAAGTGATGTCTTTTACATCAAAGGATAATGTTATCAGGAAAGAAGATATCAAAGATCTTTTAGGGGTGATAGAAAAGCAGGTAATAAGTAGCTTTATAAACTCTCTACTAAATCAAAACTGTGAGGGTGCGGTAAGAATCATGGATGAAGCGTTTTCTCATGGTACGGATCCAGAAGATTTTCATAAAAATATATTATATTATTTGAGGGAAATGTTGATGCTGAAAATTATTTCTTCTAGAGAAGGGTCGTTTTTGGACTCTTTGATGGCCGTTTTCACAAAGGAAGAGATTAAAAACATCGAAGAGCAAGTTAAAAAAACCAAAGAGGAAAAGCTAAGAGATATGATTGATGTTTTTCTTAAAGCGGGAGAAAGGATAAAGCATTCTCCTATACCACAACTTCCTCTTGAAATGGCAGTTGCCCAGATAGTAGAAAAAGACTCAGATCAAGAATTTTAAGAAAATATTATTAATGAAAGGGCCTTGCCCAAAAAAGTAAAATACATTATGATGTATAGAGCATTGCAGTGCGGGATGGTGTAATTGGTAACACGCCACGCTTTGGACGTGGAGTTTCCAGGTTCGAGTCCTGGTCCCGCAGCCATCATAATTCCAGATCTTGTGAAAAGATTTCTCAAGTTAATCTATTAAGCTAATTAATTATTATTTTGGCTATCAATCAAGCAATTAAAAAGAAAAAAATATATTGTTTTGATTTTGATGGGACAGTTGCAGATACGCTTCCTTTGGCCGTAGAAACGTTGAACAAAATTTTAGCAAAGGAGGGAGGGAACGAATTTAGTGCGGAGATGTTTCGCAGAGCTCGTGAAGAAGGAATAGAGAGTATTTATAGGGATTTCAATGTTTCTCTTTTGAAGCTTTTTTTTGTAGTACGCAAATCAAAAAATGAAATGAATAAGGAAATGAAAAGAATTTCAGTTAAAAAAGAGATGAATGAAGCCTTGCAACTCCTTAAAAACCAAGGGAATACGATGGGAATTTTGAGCTCAAACTCAAGAAAAAATGTAGTTGATTTTTTAGAGAACAATAAAATGAATTATTTTGATTTTGTACTTTCTACAGGACTTTTTAGCAAGGACAAAGCGATCAAAAAAGTAAAGAAAGGCAGCGATATTTTTATATATATAGGCGATGAAACGAGAGATATAAAAGCAGGAAAGGCGGCTAGAGTTCATACAGTTGCTGTTACCTGGGGCCTTAGTTCGAGGGAAGCATTGTTGCGATCTCGTCCTGATGTCTTAATTGAAGAACCTAGAGATTTAATCAACCTTCCTTTTTAAAAAAATATTATAATTTGAATTTTTTATGAAAACCAAGGTCCTTATGTTTGGATGGGAATTTCCTCCCCACAATAGTGGGGGTCTTGGAACTGCCTGCCAGGGACTTACTAAAGCACTGGTAGCGGAAAAAATTGAAATTACCTTTGTATTGCCCAAAAAGAATAAAGATATTGATGATTCATTTTTAAGGATTATTTCTCCAGAAACATCTTATATGAATTTTCATCGTTTTGATTCTCCACTTTCTCCTTATTTAGGATCAACAGAGTATTTTCGGGCTATTTCTTTTTCTCCTGGACTTGTTTATGGGCAGAGTTTGTTTGAAGAGGTTTTAAGGTATGCTATTTATGGTGGTAATCTGGCGGAAAGAGAAACCTTTGACATAATCCATGCACACGACTGGCTTTCCTTTGGAGCTGGAATAAAAGCAAAAGAGAGGACGGGGAAACAGTTGGTTGTACATGTTCATGCTACCGAATTTGATAGAGGAGGGGGAGAGGGTATTGATTCTCGAGTTTATCAAATTGAAAAAGAGGGGATGGAGAAGGCAGATAAAGTTATTGTGGTTAGTGCTTTTACAAAAAATATAGTTATTGAAAATTACGGAATTTCTCCAGAAAAAATAGTAGTAGTGCACAATGGAATTGATTGCTTCGATTGTGATTTTACCTCTAAAAATATACATAAAATAAAGGAAAAAGGGAATAAAATAGTTCTTTTCACAGGAAGAATCACTCTTCAAAAGGGACCGGATTACTTTATTCGAAGTGCGAAAGAAGTCCTTTCTTGTATGGACAATGTTTTTTTTGTTTTGTGTGGTTCGGGTGATATGGAACAACAAATAATGGAGGAAACCGCGAAACTTGGAATCTCTGATAGGGTTTTATTTACTGGCTTTTTACGAGGTGAAAGACTTCAGGAAATGTATCGATTAGCTGACCTTTTTGTAATGCCATCTGTTTCTGAGCCGTTTGGAATCACACCCTTGGAAGCGCTTGCAAGTGGAACCCCAGTTCTTATATCTAAACAGTCCGGAGTTTCTGAAGTTCTGTATCATGCGTTAAAGGTAGATTTTTGGGATACAAGAGAGATGGCAAATAAAATTATATCCGCGCTGCAGTACAGCCCTCTTTCACAATGTCTTTGCCAGGAAGGATTAAAAGAACTTCCTAAGATAAGTTGGAAAAATGCTGCAAGAAAGTGTATAAATATATATACCTCATTATTATCATAATCCATGCCATCAGTTTGTTTTTATTTTCAAGTTCATCAACCCTATAGAATAAAAAAGTATTCTTTTTTTGACATTGGAAATGATTCAAATTATTTCAATGATGCAGGGGAGGGAGATTTAAACAATCAAAGGATTATGGAAAAAGTTGCTCAAAAATCCTATCTTCCAACAAATAAAATTCTTCTCGAGCTTTTAAGGAAATATCCTGAATTTCGTTTTAGTTTTTCTTTTTCAGGTGTGGTTTTAGAGCAAATGGAAAACTATTCTCCGGAAACGCTTAGATCTTTCCAGGATTTGATAAAAACTGGAAGGGTAGAGATTTTATCAGAGACATATCATCATTCTTTTGCTTTTCTGCATTCTCTTAAAGAATTTAAGGAGCAGGTAAAGGCGCATCGAGAAAAAATAAAGTCACTTTTTTCTGTTGAGCCCCGTATTTTTCGTTGCACAGAGCTTGCTTATAGTAATGATATTGCCAAAATTGCAGAAACAATGGGCCTTTACGGTGTAATGGGCGAGGGTTTAGACCGAGTTCTTGGATGGAGAAGTCCAAACTTTCTTTACAAACCAAAAGGAACAGAAAAAATAAAACTTTTTTTGAAAAATTATCGTTTATCTGATGATATTGCATTTCGGTTTTCTGCTCGCCAGTGGAAAGAACATCCTCTTACTGCAGAAAAGTTCGGGCGATGGATATCACAGTTTAACGGTAACGGAGAGATTATTAATCTATTTATGGATTATGAGACGTTTGGGGAACATCAATGGGAAGAAACGGGAATTTTTAATTTTCTTAAGCATCTTCCAGAAGAAGTATTAAGGAATCCAGATAATGATTTTTTAACTTTAAGTGAGGCGATGGAAAGGTATCAAGTTCGTGATGAGGTTGATGTTCCATATCTTACTTCTTGGGCAGACAGTGAGCGCGATCTTTCAGCTTGGATTGGAAATGACATGCAAAGAGACGCCTTGCTGAAACTATATGAGATAGAGGAGGATGTGTTAGAGACCCGAGATGAGAATATTATCAATAGTTGGCGAAGACTACAAACCTCGGATCAATTTTATTACATGTCAACCAAAACATTGGCAGATGGAGAAGTTCATAGTTATTTTAGTCCCTACGATTCTCCTTATGATGCTTTTATTTGCTTTATGAATACTTTAAATGATTTAAAATTAAGAATTAACAAACAAAATGCAAAAAAATATTAAACCAAAGAGTAATAAATTATACGAAGTATCTTTTGAGGTTTGCAATCGGGTGGGTGGGATTTATCGAGTAATTGAATCAAAGGCAAATCGTATGATGCAGTACTACGGAGAAGATTATTGCTTGATTGGCCCTTACACGGAAAAATCTCGGGGAGAGTTTCGGGAAGAGGCTGCTCCCAAAGAAGTAAAGAAAGTGTTCCAAGATCTTGAAAAAGAAGGGATAAGGTGCCATTACGGAAGATGGCTTATTAAAGGAAAACCACTTGTTATTCTTGTTGATTTTGTTGATTACTTTTTTAAAGTGAATGATATTAAAAAGGAGCTGTGGGACAATTATCAAGTGGACTCTTTGGCGGCGGGATACGACTTTGATGAACCAGTCTGCTGGTCTTATGCAACAGGCCGGCTTATAAGAGAACTTTCCTCATCATATAAGAGCAAAAAGATTACTGCCCATTTTCACGAGTGGCTTTCTGCGGCAGGGTTGCTGTATTTAGATTCTAAAAACACAGAAGTTAAAACTGTTTTTACTACTCATGCAACAAGTCTTGGAAGGACATTAGCTTTCCATAGTATTAATTTTTACATGTCATTAAACGAGATTAATCCAGAAGAAGAGGCGAGAAAGTATAATGTTTATCCTAAGCACATTATTGAAAAGGCGGCTGCTCGTACATGTAATGTTTTTACTACGGTGAGCGAAATTACTGGAATAGAAGCGGAAAAATTTCTTGAAAGAAAGCCAGATTTTATTCTTCCCAATGGGCTTGATATTGAGGAGTTTTTAAGTTTTGAAGAGATAGTGATAAAGCATCGTTTGCAAAGAAGAAGACTACGAAGCTTTGTTTCTGCTTTTTTCTTCCCTTACTACACTTTTGACATAGAAAAGACACTATTTTATTTTATTATTGGAAGAAATGAGCTTCGTGCTAAAGGGATAGATGTATTCATTCAGTCCCTGGGAAAACTAAATCGTAAAATGATTAAGGAGAACAGTGACCGCACTATAGTTGCCTTTCTTTTTATTCCTTCCCAAGCAAAGGGAGTGAATCCTTCTCTTTTAGAAAATCTAGAATATTTCCGAGATCTACGTGATTATTTAGAAGGAACTTTTCCAGAAATAGAAGAAAGAATTTTGTATAACACCTTACAAGAAAAGGATCTTAGCAAAGAGAATCTCATTAGCGAAGATTATCTTTTTGAAATTGAAAAAAAATTACATCGATTAAAAAGAAAAGAGAGCACTCCTCCTTTAGTAACTCACCATCTCACTCATTCACACGATGAGATCATGGAGGAGCTAAAAAGAGCAGAACTTTTAAATCAAGAAGAAGATAGAGTTAAAGTCATTTATTATCCGATTTATCTTACAGGATATGATGGACTTTCTAATCTTAGTTACGAAGAAGCTCTTGAGGCTTGTCATCTTGGCGTCTTTCCAAGTTTTTATGAGCCGTGGGGATACACTCCACTTGAAGCTGCTGCGCTAGGCGTTTCGTCGGTAACAACTGATCTTGCCGGGTTTGGGCGATTTCGAAATAAATTAAAAAAGAAAAAAGGGAGACCCGGTATCTACATTTTAGAAAGAGAGAAAAAAGATGATAATAAAATAGTAGAGGATCTATATCAGTTTCTATACAAATTTTCACAGAACAAAAGAAGAGAACGAGTGGAGAATAAAATTGAAGCAAGGAAGATAGCCTCACAAGCTGACTGGGAAAGTTTTGTTAAAAACTACATCGAAGCACATAATGCTGCACAAAAATGAGAATAACTCACTTTCTAAACGAAGAAATCCAAGAAACAAAAGAATCGGAGGAGTGTGGCTTTATGCTTTCTAATCGAGATGGCGATTATTTGTGGTTAAATGAAAAGCCGAAAAGTCGTTATGAAGGGTGGTTTGCTGCGCTTAGAGATAACCTCTATAAGGTAATAGAAAACATTGAGGTAGAAGAAGCGGGAAGTATCCTAGAAATAAGAAATAATTTCCATTACGTTGAAAGGAGAAGAGAAAAATTAAAGGAGCTTTTTTTTCTTCCTCAATCAGCTCATACTCTGATTTATGAATTAACTGAAAAAAGGAAAGTAAATGTTTTTTTGGATATGAGAGAGTCTTACTCTCACGAAGACCCCACTGATTACGAGGTGGAGGTGGTGGGAGAATCCCTCTTAGTAAAATTTAGCAACGGATTTTTTTTAGCCGTAAGGTGTGAAAAAGGATTAGGGAGGAAAGATAATTTTTTACGTTATTATGAATTAGATAAAAAGCGAAACTCTAAGCCGTTTGAAAGGAAAGTTTTTCATGGACTTGCTCTTTATGGTAAACGCTTTGTTTTTGCTATTGCGCAAGAAAAAGAAGAAGCTCTTAGGGAGGCAAACAAACTTCATGTTCGTAATACGACAACAGGGAAAGGGGATTTAGATGTTCTGTGCGCAGAAAAATCACTTGCTGATCTTTTAAGTATGAAGCCCCCTGGAATTTATGCCGGTTTTCCTTGGTTTTTTCAGTTTTGGCCACGCGATGAAGCTATTTCGCTTCGTTCTGTGCTTAAAATTGAGGAAGAAAAAGGGAAAGCTATCTTTCTGCGATTACTTGAAAGTGCGCTCGAAAGTGGTCCTAGGGGAAGATTAAATATGGATGCTCCTGGATGGATATTTAAAAGACTAGAGGATGTTTTGCCCCTTATGGGAGAGGTAGAGAAGGAAAGAATTAGAAAGACACTTAAAGAATATTTAGAAGACCTTCTGCTTGGGTTTACAGAAGACGGTCTTAACGTCAATAAGCCGCAAGAAACTTGGATGGATAGTTTAAATCGTAGTGGGGCAAGAATTGAGCTTCAAGCAATGAGATTAAACATGTATCGCCTTGCATCTAATCTTGCCAAAAGAAGAGGAGAGAGAAATTTTTACATGAAACTTGAGAGTGAAATGAGAAGGAAGGTAAGAAGTTTATTTTTTGACGGAACAATTCTTTTTGATGGATACTGCCCTTCTAGCAAGGAGATTGATAAAGATATTCGTCCCAACATTTTTATTGCAGCCTACATATATCCCCACCTCTTAAAGAAAAGTGAATGGCAGGATTGTTTTGATAGCGCTCTTTCACATTTATGGCTTTTGTGGGGCGGTGTTGCTACCTTGGATAAAAGTAGTTCAAAATTTTATCCAGAACACACCGGAGAAGATGCAAAAAGCTATCACAATGGTGATAGCTGGTTTTACCTAAACAACTTAGTGGCTATTGTTTTATATAGAACTAACAAGAAAAAATACGCCTCTTATATTAAAAAAATAATGAAAGCGAGTAAGGAAGAGCTAATGTGGAAAGGAGTGATAGGAGCGCACACCGAGATAAGTAGTGCAAGTGAAAACAGAAGCGAGGGGTGCCTGAATCAGGCGTGGAGTAATGCTCTTTACTTAGAGGCGAAAAGAGAGATTGATTTAAATTTGCTCTAACATCTCTTTGATGGTTTTCATTCTCTTGTCCTGAAGATCTTCTTTTTTAATGTTCTGAGAAACGAAAAGAGCTGTAAGGGGTTTGGTTTCTTTTCTTGGGTATTTTTGTGGATATACGTGCTCTAAATCTTTTTCCAGGATAAAAATTTCTCTTTTCTTTAGCTCTTCAATTTTATTATGAAGAGAAACTTTTTTCTTGAAGACAGGAAATTTTTTAACTCTTTGGAGAGAGCTTGAGCTTACTGCATCACGATCGAGCATTATTGCATACGGAATACGGAAAGTTTCACAGAGGTTGGCATAGATATCTATTGATCCTTTGCCACTCGTATATACCACTTTTATACTTTTGTCTTTTCTATAAAAACGGTTAACCATTTCTCTTATAAAAATACGGTCTGAAACACCTTCTACAAGCAAAACCTTGTCCGAGAAAAGCATTCCTGAGTTGTCATCATTGATCTCTTGAATAAAGCGACTAACGTCAACTTTTCTCTTTGAAAATCCGCAAAGAGAAGTGCTCCCTTCTTCCTCACGGAAAACTCTCCATGTTTGTGGAAGATACTTTGCTTGCACAAAAGTTGGATGATGAGTGGTAAGAAAAATTTGTTTATCAAGTTTTTTTGCGCTTAAAATATTAAGAAACTTTCTTATCACTGAGGGGTGAAGATCGGTTGCTGGTTCATCGATGAGTATAACTTTATATTGAGGGTGGAACACATAGAATAAAATTACAAAAAGACGCTTAAACCCAGACCCTATTCTTTCTACTGATCTTTCTTTATTGTCAGCAAAAACATTTGATAGAAAAAGCTCCTCGCTAACTTCTATGTCTTTAAAATTTTCTTTTAGTGCAATAGAAAAATCTTGGTAATTTTTAGGATGTTCTTTTTTAAAGTTTTCTATTTTTCTTGCAACATCATGATAATTGTGAGAATTATTAATGCGAACAAAATACTTTTTAAAATTATGTTCTTTATAAGAGCTTTCGCCTCCCCGATAAGATAACTTGTGTGACTCTCCTTTATGGGTTAGAATAATTTCAAGATTAGCACTTTCATCAAAAAATCTTTCGGCGTCCACGTTTTGGTCAAAGAAAAGATTGATTGCGTCAAGAATGTTCGTTTTTCCCGCGTTATTGGTTCCTACAAGAATCTGAAAGTCGGAAATGTCTCTAATGTGCATAGGTTTCTTGATGCTCTTATAATGATTTATAGTAATTTCTTTTATGTGCATAAATATTTTTAATTATGAGTTATCTTAATTTTACAATAAAAACAGCTAATAGGGCAGGAAAAATTCTTTATAACTCCTTTCGTAGAGAAAAGGCTGGAAAAAGAGGGACAAGCAAGGAGGTAAAAAGTGTTTTTGATAAGGTTGCAGATGATCTTATTATGGCCTCTATAAAAGATGAATATCCTTCTCACTCATATTTTACAGAAGAAACAGGATTTGTAAAAAAAGATAGTCCTTTTGTTTGGGTTGTAGATCCGCTGGATGGCACTGGAAACTTTGAAAATCACAATCCCTTCTTTTCTGTAGCGATATCATTATGGAAAGATGGGGAGCCCTTGGTGAGTGTCATGGAGGCGCCGGCGTTACAAGAAAGATTTTTAGCGGTTAAGGGGAAAGGGTCTTTTTTAATTGATCTTAAAAACAAGAAGAAGAGAAGAGTGAGAGTATCTGCTATCGGAAAAAGAGAAAAGGCGTACATTGTCTTTTGCGAGGGAGGAGAAAAAAACAAAGAGCGAATTGTAGAGTTTCTTTCTTGCATTTATCCACAATCCAAAGATTTACGGAAGATAGGATCAGCCTCTCTTGAGCTTGCTTTTTTAGGAGCTGGGCGAGTAGATGGATACATTACCTTCCAAATTCCTTTTTATGACTTAGCGGCGGGTCTTCTATTTTTACATGAGGCAGGGGGCTCTTTTTATGATTTTCAAGGGAAGAAGCTTTGTTTTGATGATTTTCAGATAGAAGGAAAATTTGACTTTATTGCAGATAATAACAAAATTCAGCTTGCGGGGCTTGTATAAATTTGAAAATTTAATATACTTACAATCAAAGGTCGGTTTTAAATTTTAAAAAAAACTATATGGATACCAAGAAAATTCTTATTGCAGTAGTTCTCGTGCTGGCGGTAGTAGTTCTTGTAGGAGTTGTTTCTTTAGGAGACGATGTTGATCCAATTGACCCAATTGACATAGATGATCCGATTGACATAGATGATCCGATTGACATAGATGACCCAGTTGATCCAGTTGACCCAGAAGAGGAAGAAGAGGAAGAAGAGGAAGAAGAAGAAGAGGAAGAAGAAGAGTAAAACAATTAAACTGACAAAGGCCTGGCCTAGTCAGATTTACAAAGGAAACCCCTGTTTAAAGGGGTTTTCTTTTATTTAATAAGGTAATATAATTGGCTTACTATGTTTATTATATCTATTGCCCTTCTTCTTATCTTTTTTGCTTTTTTTGTGTTAACTTATTTTACGATAAGGACATATCTCAAAAAGGAAATTATTAAGCATAAAATTGTTCCTGGCTATGCTTTTCCTCTATTTTATCGAGGAGGCATTTTATTTTTTGTTGTTTCACTTATTTTTCTTATTATTTCGTTTTATGTTTAAGCTAAGAGAAAAAGAGAAAATCTTACTTGTTTTACAAAGGCATCCGTTAATTTTAAAAATAAAGGTGTTTCCTTTCGCCCTTGTTTTTATTGGTAGCTTAGTTTTTGTTTTCATCTTACCGTTTTTATCAATTCATGAATCGGAGGGAGTTGCTTTTATTTTTGAACATGTGGGAGAGTTCAATGTTCTTCTTTACCTTTTCTTTCTTTGTTTTTTTATCCTTTTTCTTTTTTGGCAGTGTATTTTTGTTGTTATGTTTAGCTATTTTTTTGATTGTTGGATAATTACTAATCAGAGAACGATACACACGGAGTTACATGGTCTTTTTAATCGTTATGTTTCCAGCGTGTATCATGACCGTATACAGGATATTAGTGTTGATGTTAAGGGAGTGTTGCCAACTTTTTTTAATTATGGTAATTTACAAATACAAACTGCAGGAAAGTTTAGAGAATTTGTGTTTCAGGATATACCGGATCCCTATAAGGTAAAAAGAATGTTGACGAAGATTCATCGTAAAAGGTCGAGTTAAAAAATGTAATAATACATAAATTATGGGTAATAAATTAATTATAGTAGTAGTTGTAATTCTTGTAATTGTTGTCGCAGGTGTCCTTATCTCAAGAATGGAGGCTCCTGAAATTCCTGATGATGAGGCTGCGACAGAAGCTGAGGTAGTAGCGGAGGAGTGGGTTGAAAAAATGGCACCTACATTTGTTGAAAGAGAGGGAGAAGGATTAACCCACATTAGCACCGAAGAAATAGAAGAAGGTTTGTTTGAGATAGTACTTGAGTTTGAGGCCATGTTTGCTGGTTATGGAAAGGTTGAAGAGGGAGAGATGGCTGCGCAAGTAATAACTCCTCATACAACTGTAGTTAGAGTAGAAGGTGGAGAAGTTGTGAGTGCTATTACTGATGGAGTTTTTGATGAGCATGCTGGAGCAATGATTGAAGAAGAAGAGGAGGAAGAGACAACAAGAGTAGATGTCTACTTTGTCAGTGTAGAGGATGGTCAAGAGAGTCTTGTTTCGGTAGAGAGAGAGGTTTCTACAGACAACGTGGAAAGGTTTACACTTCTAACTCTTTTAGATGGACCAGAAATGGAGGAAAACTATACAACAGCGATTGAGGGGGGTACAACCCTTAATTCTCTCACTGTCGAGAATGGAGTTGCTCGTGCCGATTTTAGTGAAGAATTGGATGCTTCAGGCAGTGCAACAGTTACAATGATTCGAGACCAAATTGAAAACACGCTTTTGCAATTTGAGACAATAGAAGAAGTTGTAATATCAATTGAAGGAGAGACCGAGGAAATCCTTCAGCCCTAAATTTTTTTAGGAAAAGAAAAAGCGGCGAAAAATCGCCGTTTTTTTCTTGCTTTATATCTGTTATTGAGATACTTTTAAGAAGCTATGACATTAAAACCAACAATAGGAGCACATATTTCTGTTGCAGGAGGACTTGACAAGGCGGTAGAACGAGCAAAAAAGATCGATGCTGAGTGTATGCAGATATTTGCAGGTAGTCCTCGAAGGTATGAAGTCAGCTTACTACCAAAAGAAAAGCAGAAAAAATACAAAAAGGAGCTTCAGGAAAGTGGGATGTTTCCAATTTACATCCATGCGAGTTATTTAATTAATCTTGCTTCAGATGATGAAATAATATATAAAAAGTCCTTCCAGAGCCTCTTAAATACGCTCAGGTTTTGTGATTTTATAGATGGAGAAGGGGTCGTTTATCATCCTGGATCTCCAAAAAAAGGAAACAAAGAAGAAGCGGTAAAAAGAGAAATTAAGGCAATAAAAGAGATGATAGAAGTGTTCACAGGAAAATCACTGATTTTTTTGGAAAATACTGCGGGAGACAAGAAAATTGGAACTGATCCTGATGAGATAGGGTTTATCTTAAAGCAAGTTGGGTCAGAAAAATTAAAGGTCTGCATTGATACAGCGCACTCTTTTCAGTCGGGAAACATTGAAGAATTTGAGCAAAATCAGATAGAAAAATGGGTTGCCTGGTGGGAGAAAAAAGTGGGAATAGAAAATATTCATCTTTTACATATCAATGATTCTCGTACAAAGCAAGGATCAAGGAACGACAAGCACGCAAATATTGGAGAAGGTTACATTGGGAGGAAAGGATTTTTAAATCTAATGAAAAATAAAAAGCTAAGCAATATACCCTGGATCTTGGAAGTTCCTGGTTTTGATGGCAAAGGCCCTGATAAGAAAAATGTGCAAATATTGCGAAAGATTAGAGAAGAGAAAGATAATTTGCTATTTTAATACGCTAGATGATATACTGCAAATAGTATTAATTTATAAAAGAAATATATGGAAAAAATAGTTGTTGGAGGTACATTTGATCTATTACACAAAGGGCATAAAGAGTTGTTAGGAAAAGCTTCTTCACTCGGGGAAGTTAAGGTTGGTCTTTCTTCTGATGAGATGGCCAAAGAGTTTAAGGGGGTTGAAGTAGAGAGTTTTGAAATACGCAAAAATGATATTCTTGATTTTTTGGAAACAGCAAAAGTAGAGGAGATAAATGATCCTTACGGATTTGCGGTAGAGGAGGATTTCGATTATATAGTAGTTTCCCCAGAGACACATGCGCGAGCAAAAGAAATCAATGAAAAACGCAAAGAAAGTGGGAAAAAAGAAATGGAAATTGTTGAAATTGATTTTATTCTCGCTGAAGACGGAAATCCAATATCATCAAGCAGAATAAGAAACGGTCAAATTGATAAAGACGGTAAACTCCTTTAGTGAAATGAAAAACTTCATGGACTTTTATGAAGTTTTAAGGGTAATAGCTAAGGCTGCTCGCTCTAGAGAAGTGGTAGAAATATATTATCCAGCGACAGAAAGCAGTTCGGAGGGATGGAGAGAGATCGAGCCCTATAGCCTCACAACAGACGTCCCTCCAGAGGGTGAACATCTTGTATATAGTAAAGACAGGTTAAGTCCGGGTCATATTTTAAATGCAAGAATTCCAGAGACGGGAGAGACCCGCTCCTTCATTGTTGGTAAGATTAAGCAAGCAAGAACAACAAAGAAAAAGTTTACGCCAAAAGAGGGATGGAAAGTAGAGTTTTAAAAGAAAAGTTAATCTCTTACCATAAGGCATGACTGATCATACAGAGGAGATTGAAGAAATACAAGAAGAGGGAGGGATATTAAAGTCTTATCCTACTAAACTTTTATTTGCCACCTTGTTGATTGTTTCGTTAATTTATCTCTCGGGAATAAGAGATTATTTTTTTTATCAGAGAACACCAACAAGTGTAAATATTGAATTTCCAGACGCACTTTTTGAGGCTGAGGAGATAGTGGTTCCAGTTACAGTTTTTGTTTTAAAAGGTGAGCCATTTCATTCTAAGAGAAACAGGGAAGAGGTTGAGCATATTCTAGAAAATGGATTTCGTATTTTTGAGCAAGCTAATATTTCTTTTGAAATAGTTGATAATTCTTCAATCTATATCGAGAATGATTCTTTTCTTTATGACCATCGCTCTTTTCTTTCCGAAGTAAAGAGCTATGATTCAAGTAGAATAAATATTTTCTTGGTTGGCAATCTAAGAGGAATTAATGGAATTGCTTTTCCCGGATTGAGTTCTCTTGCTGTAGCAGATTATGTAACATCGCATGATTATCGTGTTCTTGCACACGAGATAGGACATCTTCTTGGATTAGGGCATAGCAGTGATCCTCATTCTGTTATGTATCAGGGTTCTTACGGGGTAAGGCTCTCAACGGAAAAAGCACTAAGAGCAAGGGAAAGGGCAAAAGAATATGAAATTTAAAGAAAGATATAAAAAGTTAAATGAAAGACAACTCCTTGCAGTAGAGCATATAGATGGTCCTTTACTTGTTCTTGCTGGACCAGGGTCTGGGAAGACAGAGCTCTTAGGACTAAGAGCAGCAAATATACTAGAGAAAACGGATACTCCACCAAAAAACATTCTTAATCTTACTTTCACGGACGCAGCATCGCTTAACATGAGAGAAAGATTAATCGATCTTATAGGCGTAGATGCATATAGAGTTCCAATTAGCACTTTTCATAGTTTTTGCTTGGACATAATTGAGAATTATCCAGAATACTTTTACCAGGGAGCTGATTTTAATCTTGCTGATGAAGCCATAAAAACAAAGATGGTAGAGGATATTTTGACAGAGCTTGAAGATGAAGATCCTTTGAAAATAACACATCCGGAAATGGGCTACGTTTATCTAGAAGATATAAAGAAGGCGATTTCTCTTTTGAAAGAAGAAGGAATTTTTCCGATTGAATTCAAAGAAATACTGGGAAAAAACAAAGAAGATCTCGAGAAAATTAATGCTCATATATCAAGTATTTTTGACGAAAGAGTCAATACAAGAATGATTTCCGAATTAAGGAAAATTATTCCAAAGATAGATAAAATTAGAGAAAAGTTTTTAATGTTGCACTTTTACTCGCTTCCTTTTATGGTTTCTGAGTCACTTAAGAAAGTAATTGAAACTGAGGAAACAGGGAAGCTGTCTGAATGGAAGCAAAAATGGACAAGAAAAGGGAAAGATGGCCGATTACTGAAAGATACTTTTTACATGGAAAAAGTGGAAAGCATGTCGATTATTTATAAAAAGTACTTAGAGAAGATGCAAAGAGAAGGATATTATGATTTTTCTGACATGATTCTTAATGTAATAGAAGTTTTAGAAAAAAATGATGCGTTAAGATATGATTTGCAAGAAAAATATCTCTATATCCAGGTTGATGAATTTCAAGACACAAGCGGAATACAAATGCGTCTTTTAGATCTTATGACTAAAGATGAAGTTCATGGGATGCCAAACATATGTGTTGTGGGTGATGATGATCAAACAATCTATCGATTTCAAGGCGCAGAGATTTCCAATATTTTGAATTTCAAGGAAAAATATAAGGACACAGAAATAATAACACTTGTTGAGAACTATCGGTCAACGCAAGACATATTAGACGTTGCAAGAAGCATTATTTTAAAGGGGGAGGAAAGACTGGAAGGAATCCTCCCCGAAGTAAGAAAAGATTTGATTTCTATTCAAAAAGGGAAAAGGGGAGAGATAATCGGAAAAGCCTTTCAAACAGAAGAAGAGGAGTTTTCCTTTGTTGCCAAAGAGGTAAAAAAGAAATTAAAAGATGGAATAAAACCAGAAGAGATTGTGGTAATAGCGAGAACACATAATACTCTAAAGAAAATTTTTCAGTATTTTAAATCATTAGAGATATCGGTATTTATGGATAGAAGAGACAATGTAATGGAAAAGCAACACATAAGAGAGATAGTTGGGATTATAAGATTTGCTGTTTTCTTGTTGCAGGGAGATCGTAAAAAAGCAGAAGAGCTTTTACCGGATATTTTAAGTTATTCTTTCTGGGAGATAGAGAAAGAGAAAATTTGGGAAATATCAATTAAAAGTTACGAAGAAAATAGACCATGGATGAGCTATATTAAGAAAGAAGAAAGTTTGAAGAAAATAGGAGAATTTTTGCTGGATCTTTCAGTTCGTGCAAAAAATGCTCCTGCCGAAGAGATTATTGATATTATTATAGGTAGCAAAAAAGGTAGCATGGAAAGTCCTTTTAAGAGCTTTTATTTTGGTAGAGAGGTTCTTGAAAAAAGAAAAGGGGAGTACTTAAGTCTTTTGTCTTCCTTAAAGTGTTTTGTGGGTGCGGTAAGAGAGCATCAAAGAGGGAAGATGATAAAAGCGAGTGACTTGTTGGAGTTTGTGGATCTTCATGAAAATAATAACATTCCTGTTCTTGATAAAAATCCGCTTATCATAGAAGAGGGTGCTGTTTTTTTAAGTACAGCACATGGTGTTAAGGGAAGTGAATTTGAAGTAGTTTTTGTTTTAAATTGTCAGGAAGAAGTTTGGGGGAAAAAAAGGAAGAGTGAAAAATTAATTCTTCCCTCAAATTTACCTTTTCAGAGAAACTCAGAAGGGTATGATGATCGATTAAGACTTTTTTATGTGTCTCTTACCAGAGCAAAGAAATCTCTTTACTTGTCTTTCCATAGAAAGCGGAAAGATGGAAAAGGATTTACCCCACTTGAATTTATAAAAGAGATTGATGTTGATGAAGATAGTTGTGAAATTAATAGAGAGGCAGTATCATCTTTTAGTGATTCTTTTTTCTTCATTCCCTTTTCAAAGAAAGAAAAAAACTTACTTTTTTCGGTGGTAAAGGATTATAAGCTTAGTGCAACTAGTTTTACAAAATTTTTGAATGTTGCTGAGGAAGGGCCACAAAGCTTTCTAGAAGATTCTTTGCTCCGTTTTCCAAGAAAAAAATCCTTACCGCTTTCTTACGGAACAGCTGTTCATAATAGTATCAGAGAACTTTACATGAAGTTAAAGAAAGAAGGTAAATTAATGAAGGAAAAAGAGTTTTTGAGCTCTTTTGTAGAGTATCTAAAAAAAGAACGCCTTTCTGAAAGCGATTTTCGAAGAGCAAAGAAAAGAGGAGAAGAAGCTTTGTCTTTGTTTTATAACAAGGAAAAGAATTTTTTTTCATCTGATCATTTAATTGAAAGAGATTTTAAAAATCAGGGGTGCCAGGTGGCAGGAATTGATATCACTGGGAAAATAGATAAGATTATAAAAAAGGAAGAGGGAATAATGGTAAGTGATTTCAAAACAGGAAGTGCTCTTACAAGTTGGAATGAAAAGGGTAAATATAACAAAATAAAAGCTTGGAAATACAGAAATCAATTGATTTTCTATAAATTGCTAATTGAGACTTCTCGGGACTTTGAAAAGTATAAAGTATTTTCTGGGAGGTTAGAGTTTGTGGAGCCATCTGAGAAAAAAGAGATTATTAGTCTTGATTTAGAGATCAAAAAAGAAGAAGCAGAAAGAGTAGCTTTTCTTATAAAAGAAGTAGGAGAGCGAATTAAAAACTTGCAGTTTCCATCTTTTGAAAAAAAGGAAACAATTGAGGATATTAGAAAATTTGAAGAAGACTTATTAAGTAAAAAAATATGAAAATAAATTATATTGTGATTCCTCTTATTGCAATTTTAGTTTCTGCTCTTGGTGGATACTTCACTTCGCAAGGAGTCAATGACTGGTACGAGGGGTTGGTTAAGCCAGGATGGACTCCTTCAGGAGAATTCATTGGAGCTGTTTGGGCTTTTCTTTATGTTTTAGTTACTGTTGTAGTTCTTATTTATTGGAACAGACATTATAAAGAGAAACGATTTAAACTTGTTATGGGAGTATTTGTTTTGAACGCGCTGTTAAATACAACCTGGTCTTTTTCTTTTTTTACCCTGAACTATGTAGGTTTTGCTTTTTTGCATATTATTACTCTTAACTTAACTATTTTAACTCTTATTTTATTACTGTGGCCAGCCTCTAGAATACTTTCTCTAAGTCTTGTTCCTTATGCGATCTGGGTTACCATAGCAGGGACGCTTAATTATTTTATCTGGATACTTAATTAATGATTGAAAGAGTAGTGCTTCATGTTGATATGGATTGCTTTTTTGCACAGATAGAGGAAAGAGAGAATGTTCAATTTAAAGGGAAGCCTATTGTTGTTGGTGCTGATCCTAGGAAGGGGAGAGGAGTTGTTTCTGCTTGTAATTATGAAGCCAGAAAATATGGGATAAAATCGGCAATGCCAATATCTATAGCGAAAAAAAGGTGTATAGATGGGATTTTCTTGCCAGTAAACAGTAATCTTTATAGAAAGGTATCACAGTCTGTTTTTAAGATTGTGAAAAATATTTCTGCGGACATGGAAATGGTCTCTCTTGATGAGGCTTACCTCGATCTTACAGAAATTGTTAATGATTTCAAAGAAGCGGAAAGGTTGGGACGAGAACTAAAGAATGAAATCTTAGAGAAAGAAAAATTAGTCTGCACAATTGGCATTGGAGAGAATAAGATGATTAGCAAGCTTGCCTGCGAATCGGTTAAGCCGAATGGTTTGAGAGTAGTAGAACCTTTTGATACGGAAAATTTTGTCTCCGATTTATATATAAAAGATATTCCTGGGATTGGTCCCAAGACTAAAGATATTATTGAAACTAACTACGGTAAGCGAGACATGAAAGTAAGAGAGGCGAGAGCGCTTTCTCGTGAACAATTAATTTTTCTTCTTGGGAAAAGAGGAGAAGATTTTTATAAAAAATTCCAAGGAATAGATGATTCTAACTTGAAAGTTAAAGAAGAAAGAAAATCGATAAGCAAGGAGTATACATTTGAAAAAGATACTCGAGACCCTGAAAAAATAATTTCTATGTTTTCGAAATTGTCAAAAAAAGTAGAGCTATTAACAAAAGACAAAGAAATAAGAGGATTATCAGTGATTTGTCGCTTCAAAGACTTTACGACACAAACCAAGCAAATGTCTTTTGATTCCCAAGCTTGCGAGAAAGATTTTCTTTATAAAAAGGGAGTAAAGTTATTGCTTCAAATTCTAGTAAAAAACAACAAAGAGGTAAGACTTTTAGGAGTAAGAGTTGTTTTGAAATAAAAAAAGCCGCTCTTAAAGGAGGCGGACTTTTCAAAGGTCTGGGAAGTGTTTTTCAAGGAGATGGATTAGCTGATTTTCTATTTTTTCAATATTTCTGTTTTTGAAAAAATAACTTAGTTTTGGCTTTTTTATTGTTTCGAGAACCCACTTTGCATCTCCTCTAACGCAATTAAGCTTAAATTCTTCATACTCTTCCAAAGATAATCGATGTTTAGTTTTTTTTAATTTAACAGCGATTCCTCCCACTGCGGTAATTATTTCTTTACTAAGCGAACTCTCAGATAAAAGCTTTTTCATTTCTTCATTTACTCGTTGGGCTTCAAGAGAAGTTCTAGACCAGTATTTTTCAACATATTCCTGAAGAACATCATCGTGACTCTTCCCATTTACTATTTTTTGAAAGAGCAAATTCATCCCTCCCATCGTATTTTAATCAAAGAATAAAAAAAGTAAATAGATCTTTATTTGATTACTGTTCCAGCGTTTTTTCCAAGGATTGCTTTTTTGAGGTTTCCTTTCTTATAAATATTAAAAACAACAATACTAATGTTGTTTGTACGACAAAGGTCAATTGCGGAGTTGTCCATTATTCCAATTCTATCACTTTTAAAAGCCTCTTCTAAGCTTATTGTTTTATATTTTTTAGCTTTTGAATTTTTTTTGGGATCTTCAGAGTAAACTCCATCAACATTAGTTGCCTTAAAAATTGACTCACAACCAAGCTCCAAGCCTCTTATAACAGCTGCTGTGTCCGTGGTAACGAAAGGAAGACCAGTTCCACCACCTGATATCACCACTCTTCCTTTTTCTAGATGCCTTATAGCCCTTTTCCTTATAAAAGGTTCTGCGATTTCTTTCATCTCAAAAGAAGTGTGAAGGCGAGTTGGAACACCTTTTCTCTCTAGTGCGTCTTGCAAGGCCATTCCATTAAAAATAGTAGCAAGCATTCCCATATAATCAGCGGTTGTTCTATCAATTACCTGCTTGCTTCCTGCGACTCCTCGAAAAATATTTCCACCTCCTACGACTATCACAATCTCGACTCCTGTTTGCGTAGCTTCCATGATCTCATTAGCGATATAAAAAATAAAATCGGGATCAATCCCGAAATTTTCTTTTCCCATCATTGCTTCCCCAGAAAGCTTTAATACAATTCTTTTATATTTTTTCATTGAGCCTAGTATAATTTATTTTCTTGGAAATGTAAAAATTTCTCCTTGATGTTTAAAGGGTGAAGTTATATACTTTGACGGTTAATAAAAAAACAATGTGCAACTTATTGGAAAATTTAAAAAATCAAATCAAAGAAGAGGCAAAGAGAAATAACATAGGAAAATATTTTACAGAAAGAATCCTATCAACAGATCGTTTGCTTGAATTCAATATTCCGGTTGGAAGTAAAGTATTTCGAGGGTACAGAGCTCAGCACAGTAACCTTCTTGGTCCTTACAAAGGAGGAGTTCGCTTTTCTAATAAGGTTACCCGTGATGAAGTAGAGGCGCTTTCTATTATGATGACTTTGAAGTGTGCTCTTCTTGACGTCCCTTTTGGAGGGGCAAAAGGTGGCGTTGAAGTTGATTTTTCAAGTCTTTCTGAAAAGGAAAGAGAAGAGCTTTCTCGCGGTTATGTAAGAGGAGCTTTTCCGGTTATTGGTCCTGAGATTGACATACCTGCACCAGACATAAATACTAATGAAGAAATAATATCTATAATGGTTGATGAATATTCTAGAATTTCAGGAAAATCATCACCAGCTTCTTTCACTGGAAAGCCTGTTGAGGAAGGAGGCCTTGAAGGAAGAGATATAGCTACAGGGTACGGAGGAGCTGTAATTTTAAGTGAGCTTTGTGATTTTTGGAAAATCAAGGAGGCAACTATTGCTGTGCAAGGATTTGGAAATGTAGGGTCTAATTTTGCTATTTTTGCCTCTAAAATGGGACATAAAGTGATGGCTATCTCTGACTGCGAAGGAGGAGTAAGAGCAAAAAAGAAAATAAGCATTAGAGAAGCATTAAAATGTAAAAAGGAAAATAAAAGAGTCGGCTCTTATCAACGAAAGGGAGAAAAAAGGATATGCAATTCTGAACTGCTTGAAATGGATGTTGATGTGCTAGTATTAGCTGCTACAGAAAACGTTATTAACGAAAATAACGCAGAAAAAGTAAGGGCAAAACATATAATTTCTATAGCAAATGGACCAGTTACTACTAATGCTGAGAAAATTTTACAAAAAAGAGGAACGGTCGTTATCCCTGACATCTTGGCAAGTGCGGGTGGTGTAATAGCTTCTTACTGCGAATGGAAGCAAGCAAAAAATTCGAAAAAGATGCGAAAAGAAGAAGTTCTTGATTTTATTTCTAAGAAGATGAAAAAATCATTTTATGCACTTCATGGAGAAAAACAAGATGAAATTTTTTCTAACGTAGCCCTTTCTCTTTCTTTGCGCAGTCTGGAAAGAAGAATGTTAGACAAGGAGGGCGAAATAAGATAAGATGGTGCCAATGAATGATGACTATAAATATGATCTAGTATCGGGAGATCCGATCTCTGTATCTGATTATATCGGCCTTCTTAACGAATTTTTACGCCGAATGCAAGCTAAGTTAGTGGGAGAGGCAAGTGAGGTAAAGAAAGCCGCTAGTGGACACGTCTATTTTTCACTTAAGGATGAGAAGACAGGAGATATTATAAATTGTGCAATATGGAGCTCAATTTATAGGATGTGTGGAATTGAATTAGAAGATGGGATGCAGGTTATTGTTTCAGGAACCCCTGATATTTACAGGGTGAGAGGCACTCTTACTTTCAAGGTAAAAACGGTGGAACTTGTCGGAGAAGGAGCCCTTAAAAAAGCGTACGACAAATTAAAGGAAAAACTTTCAGAAGAAGGTCTTTTTGATGATAAGAGGAAGCGTCCTATTCCTGAGTTTCCGCAAAAAATAGGAGTGATTACTTCAACAAGAGGTGCAGCAATTCACGATTTTACAAGTAATTTGGGGCGGTTTCATTTTCAAGTTATTGCATGTGATTCACGAGTAGAAGGACAAGAAGCGGTGAGCGATCTGTTGGCTTCGATAAGGACTATGAAGAAAAAAAACCTAGATGTTTTAGTTATTATTCGGGGAGGGGGATCTCTTCAATCTCTTATGGCATTTGACAACGAAATGCTTGTGCGAGAAATTATTGACTTCCCAGTTCCAGTGATTGCAGGAATTGGACATCATCAAGACATTACACTTGCTGCCTTGGCAGCCGATGCAACAGAGTCAACACCGACAGCAGTTGCAACATTACTTAGTCAGAGCTTTGAAAGAGCAAAGGAAACAATCTCTTATTATGAAAAATTTTTAATTTCTTTTTACGATAATTTAATATACCGAGAAAAACAGAACTTAAATTATCTCTCCGAAGGAATTACATCTTTCTTTAAAGGTATTTTTGAAGAATATCGGAAAAGTGAAGAGAAGTTACAAAGAAATTTTACAGTAATGACGCACTCTATTTATAATAGAAGAGAGGATGTTAAAATTGAAGGAAGAAAGTTAGAAAAATATTTTTTAGGTACTTTAAAGATAGCAAAACAAAAAAAGAAGAACTATCAAGATCGAATAATTTCTCGTTTTTATATTGATAAGGAGAATGTAGAAAATCGTATTGCAGAGTTTTCCAGAATTATTTCTGCTAATAATCCAGCAAGACAATTGCAGATGGGATATGCCATTTTACGGAGAGAAGGAAAAGTGATAAAAAGTATAAAGGGAGTTGGTCAGGGAGATAAAATGTGTATTAATGTTTCAGACGGGGAAATATACTCAGAAGTTAAAAATATAAAAAAACATGACACAAAAAAATAAAAATTTAAGTGAAAATTTAAAGCGTCTTTCTGCTATTTCTGATTGGTTCGAAGAGAGAGAAGAAGTTGATGTAGAAGAAGGATTAAAAAAGGTGAAAGAAGCAATCAAGATAATAAAAGAAAGTAAAGGAAGATTAAAGGAGATTGAGAATGAGTTTGAAGAAGTGAAAAAAGAGATAGACGAGGGAGAAGAAGAAATCGCATGAAAAAGATATACACAAAAAAAAGAAAAATTTATAGAGAAAAATCAAAAGAAGCAAGACTTTCTGAAAAAATAAGAAACTTGCAACAGGTAAGCGAAAAGGAAAGGATTGAGTTGGCTGATCATCTTTGTAGCAGTGCAGCAAAAAGCAGAAAGAAAAGCTTTTGTTATTTTTCAAATTTTATATTGGAAAATATTGAAAATGATTCGGCAAAAGTTAGAGACGTAATAATAAGGGCGACAAGGGGTCTTGTTGCTTTTTCTCCTAAAAATCTAAAAGAAGAAAGGAGAGCTCTTTGCTCTTTTATTGATGAATTAATTTTTTTAATGGAGAAGCACTATAAGGATGAATATGATTCTTCATTAGATATAAGCAATCTTCCCCCGTCTGTGTATAAGAGTTTAGAGGTGCTTTTGAATAATGTTCTTTTTTCTCAAAAGAATATAAGGGACATCTATAAAAACTATTTAAGCAAAAAAGATGTTCCGCGTTGGTTTGATTGTACTTGGAAAAGAAATTATTGTGGATGGAAATCATGTCCAATTTGCCGAAAAGGCCAAAAAAACATTGTTTACCTTCATCAAGAGGCAATTTTTAGGACACTTCGCGAGGAGGAGATAAATAGCATTAAAAAGAAACCTACTAATTTTAAAAAGGACCCTCTTTATCTGGAAACAAAGGAGTGGTGTGATGATCTTTTTGAGGTAGCAGGAGAAGCGAAACACTATAATGATTTTTGGATTTTTACTATTCCTGCAGCAGATCTTTTTTGGTACTCTAATCTCCTTGTTTCTAAGTGTCAATATCAGCTTTTCAATCGTTTTTATATCAATGAAGGTTGTAGGGGAGTGGATTATAAGTACACGAAATACGTTATAGATAGTTGTATCCGCATATTGGAGGAATCATTAATCAAAACAATAGAACTAGACCCAGAACAAGGTGAAGAGTTGAAGGATCTTTTGTTTCGAATCAATCTTCTTAAAGATAAGCTCAGAAAAATCTAATGAAAAGATTTAGCAGAAAAATACAAGAAGCTGTTGCTTTTGCTGAAAAGGCACATCGAAAACAAAAAAGAAAAGGAAGCGATATTCCCTATATTGTTCATCCGTTGTGTGTTGCAATGATTATTTCTAAGTTAGGGGGTGATGAAGATCTGATCTGTGGCGCCTTGCTTCATGATGTAGTAGAAGATTGCAATGTTTCTTTTTCAGAGATAAGAAATCATTTTGGAGAGAGAGTGGAGAGCCTTGTAGCGGAAGTCACAGAAAGTGACGCAAGCTCCTGGGAGGAAAGAAAAGCCAAGGCGGAAGAGAAGATAAAAGGCGCAAGCGAAGGCAGCTTGCTGATAAAGTCAGCTGATATAATACATAATACAAGTGATCTTTTACATGATATTGATAAAATAGGAGATAGCTCCTTTTCTAAGTTTAACGCTCCTAAGGAGCAAAAAATTAATCACTGCCTTCGGCTTGTCTCAAACATAGAAAAAGCTTGGCCGGAGAACCCTTTGCTTCCCGAACTTAAAGAGAATTCAGAAAAGCTGAGAGCTTTGCTTTAATTTATAATTATGAAAGAGTATGAAAGAGAACTAAATGAGGAGCAATTAAGAGTAGTTTATGAGGGTGATGGTCCTTGCCTTGTCCTAAGTGGTCCAGGTTCAGGAAAAACGCGCACGCTAGTTTATCGTAGTGCTTATTTGTTGGAAAAAGATGTTTTTCCTGAAAGAATTCTTCTTTTAACTTTTACCAAGAAAGCTGCAAAGGAGATGTTTTCGCGTATTCTTAGAATCTCCAATAAAGGGGGAGAGAAAATATGTGGAGGAACTTTTCATCATGTTGGCAATCTGTTTCTTAAAAAATATGCTTCTCGTATTGGGTATTCTTCCAATTTCACAATCATAGACGAGGATGACTCAAAAAACCTCATAGCAACTATTTTAAAAGAAACTGATGAAGGAAGGGGATTAAAAGCACAGGTGGTAAAAAAGATAATATCTCTCTCTACGAATTCGAATAAGAATATTGAGAAAGTGGTAGAAGATGGCTTCTTTTATTTAGATGAAAATATCACGGCTTCTATTCCAGTAATAGCTGATTATTATAAGAAAAGGAAAAAAGAAAATAATTTAATGGACTACGATGACCTTTTGTTTAACTGGTTGCAGCTTCTTTCCTATCCAGATATTCAAGAAGAGATATCGTCCAGATTTCTTTATATATTGATTGATGAGTATCAGGATACAAACAGAATACAAGATGATATAGTTAAAAAATTAAGCAAGGTTCATGGAAACATTCTTGCAGTTGGAGATGATGCTCAAAGCATCTATTCATTTCGAGCAGCTGATATAGAGAACATTCTTTCTTTCTCAAAAAGTTACCCAAAAGCAAAAATATTTCGATTAGAATCTAATTATCGAAGTACTCCGGAAATACTTGATGTTGCAAATAATGTGATCAAAAAGAACGAAAAAAAACTGGATAAAACTTTAAAAAGTGTTCATGGTAGCGGGAGTGTCCCTACGATTATCTCTTTTTCAAATTCCTTTGAACAAGCAAAATTCATTGTTGACGAGATAGAGAAGATAAATAATCTTGATGAAGTAGCAGTTCTTTTTAGGGCTCACTATCAATGTGCAGAGATAGAAATTGAATTAGCAAAAAGAAGAGTACCTTATATTGTCAGAGGAGGAGTGCGCTTTTTTGAGCAATTTCATATTAAGGATGTTTTTGCATTTTTACGAATACTGACAAATTTTTATGATGAAACTTCCTGGAGAAGACTTCTTTTACGCCAAGAGGGAGTAGGGGAGATTGGAGTGAAAAAAATAATCAGCAAAATTAAAGAGGAAAAAAATATCAATTCTCTTGCTGAAAAAAAAGATAACATCGCCCCATCACGACTTGCAACAACTGGACTTTCTCTTCTCTTATCTCTCCTACAAAGAGCAGAGAAAGAGAAAAGACCTGAAAAGATTATTAGCATTTTCCTTCAAGGATTTTATAACGAATATTTAGATCTTTCTTTTGAGAATGCGAGGGAAAGGAAAGGAGATATTAAGAAGGTAGCGGAACTATCAACAAAATATGAAGATATAGGAGAAATGACGGATGATCTTTCTCTGAGTGAGGACTTCAAAGGAGGAGAGTTCTTTACGCAATCCAAAATTAGAGCAAGGGGAAAGGTTACCTTAAGTACAGTGCATCAAGCAAAAGGATTGGAGTGGGGCACAGTTTTTATTGTCTCTCTAAAAGAGGGAGGTTTTCCGCATGCTAAATCGATAGAAGACGGTCTCATTGAAGAGGAGAGAAGGCTTTTTTATGTTGCAGTTACGAGATGTAAAAGAAACTTATTTCTCACATATCCGCTATACAGCTTACGAGAAAAGGAGCTTTCTTCTCCTTCTCGCTTTTTAGAAGAAATGGAAAGTGAAGTTTATGATTCTGAAGAGAGAATAGTTGAGAAAGATAGCGAAGAGTGGGAACCTTTTTAATTTCTTTATTTTTGGTATAATGCACATAAGAGTTATAGTTTTTCCAGAGAGCAAAAAAGAGGAGATTGAAAAGCTTTCGGAAAATAAGATTATTTTGAAAATCAAGGAAAAGGCACAGAAAGGAGAGGCAAATCAGAAAGTAATAAAAGTTTTAAAAGAATTTTATCCTAGCAGTAAAATAAGGATGGTTAAGGGGGGTAAAAGTAAAAATAAAATATTTTACCTATATGAAACATAAAAAAATTTTTCTAATTATTATCGCAGCATATTTTTTGTTTTCCGGAATTTTCCACTTCATAAGACTTGCTTTTGACTGGAGTATCATTGTTGGTGATGAAATTATTCCAAGTTGGGTGAGTGCGCTCGCCATTCTTTTTTCGATATTCTTGGTTTATTGGATTCTTAGAATAAGAGATGAGGATGTAAGAATAGCGGATGTTGAGGTGATTAATGAAGAAGAGAAGTAAATCATTTAAATTATGCGTCAAACTTTTCTAATTTTTCTTTTCATTGTTTCCTTGATTGCCTTCTTGTACGCTATTAGCACGCCAAAGTCTCTTTTTTTCCCGTGGGAAGATAGATTAAGTGAAGAGATAATTTTGGAAAAAGTTAATCAAAGAAGAGGAGTCACCGACATAGATCCTCTTTCCTTGGATAGTAATCTTTCTAATCTGGCTAAAATCAAGATGGAAGAAATGTTCGAAAAGCAGTACTTTGATTACTTTTCTCCTAGTGGAAAGGGTATTATGGATCTGCTAAAAGAAAAAGAATATGATTTTGATATTGTGGAGATGAGTATTATTAAGGGTTATTTTGAGGATGAGGAAAGTGTAGTGGATGTATGGATAGAAAGTCAGGAGTATCAAGACAATATTTACAATCCTATTTTTAGTAAAACAGGGATTGCTTCTGGGTACGGAATTTATGAGGACACGGAAATCTTTATGGCGGTACAAGTTTTTGGGGTTCCAGCGTCTGATTGCATTGCTCCTGACGAGGACTTGTACTCCAGAATTAACTATAAGTCAAAAAGAATTGAGGTATTAGAAAAAAGGATAGGGGAAGAGAATATTTCTGGGGCAAGTCATCCTATTATAATGGAGCACCACAGTCTGAAAGAACAGGTTAATTTGCTTACTAATCAATATAATAGAGAAGCTCTTAATTATCAAAGATGTCTTCAAGGAATAGAGTAGGATTATTTGCAAAAGGGAGTTGATCGTGTTATGTTCAATTATTATAATTTAAAATAAAAAAATGAAAATTTTTAAAGAAGTTTGGTTTCTAATTATTTTACTATCAGTAGCTATTGCGGGTTTAATTATTTTTACGACCGAGGGAACTGACGATGTTGCGATTAAGATTAATGAGCAAGTTATAACGTATGAAAACTTTAATGAAGTTATGAGAAGTGTGCAAGAATGGACGGGAGAAGATTTAACAGAAGAAAAACTAAAGGAAGAAACAATTCGAGAAGTTGTTTATACAGCTCTCTTTGACCAGTACCTTGAGAGCAAGGGGATTACCGTTACTAAAGAAGAGATTGATGAAAAATGGAAAGAAGTTGTTGCTGATATGGGTGTAGAGAATAGAGAGGAAGTTATTCAAAAAGCAATGGAGGACGGGGTAAGTGAAAAGGATCTAAATGAGATGATGGAAAGATGGACAAAAGAAGAAAAATTAATGGATGCTTATAGAGAGGAAGTTATTCTCACTGAGGAAGAAATCCAAGCTGAATATGAGAGCCTTGTGTCTAGTATGATAGAGATGGGAGTGGAGGAACTTCCATTTGAAGAGATAGAAGAGGAGGTCAGAGAAAGTTCGTTGCGTCGCAAGATAAGCTCCTTGTATAGCACTGATATGGAAAAAATGATAAATGAAAGCAATATCGAAGTTTTCTTTGATCTTGAAAAAGACATTGATGAAATAATTAGTTATCAGGGCACCCTAGAACCCGCTACAACAGAAGGGGATGAGTTATGAGATAACTGTATTAACTAGAGCATAAAATGTGTCGATTGCTTCGACATATTTTTATTAATTACTAGCAAAACATGAAAAAAACCATTTGGATATCACATTCAGCAATTTCCGCTTTTTCTCGTTGCCCGCATCTTTATTACTATCAGTATGAGTATCGTAACCCAAAAACAGGAAATAGAATACAGACGATCAATCCCTATTTTTCACTTGGTTTAGCTGTGCATGAAACGGTAGAAAGCTTAAGTGATGTTCCAATAAAAAAGAGAACATCTATATCGTTAGAAGAAAGATTTGAGAAAATATTTAAAAATTATCACGGCATTAAGGGCGGATTTCTTTCTAAAAAGAAGGAGGAAAAATTTAAAAAGAGGGGACTTTCTATGGTCAAGAAAGTTGAGGGTTCACCACTTTTACACAATCCTTCAACTAGTACGACCACTGACTTTCCAACAGTTAACCTTAGTAAGAATGGCAGTGTGAAGCTCGTAGGTAGTCTTGACTGGATTGAAATTCTTCCAAGCGGGGGAGCTCATATAATTGACTTTAAAACAGGAAGCAGTAAGGAGAATGGAAACTCTTTACAGCTTCCCATTTATGTAATTCTCTCAAAAGGGAATCTATCAAAAACAGTGGAGAAGGTGAGTTATTGGTACCTAGAAAATGATGACGAGCCAGTGACTCAAAAAATAGAGGATCTTTCACTCTCTATGGAAAAAATTAAAGAGAAAGCATATAATATAAAGGAAGCGGTAGAGCAGAAGTTTTTCCCTTGCAATTATCCTGGACGTTGTTTTGCTTGTAGTGAGTATGAGAAGATTTTTGCAGGAGAGGCGGAAATGATTGAGACAGATGGAAAAAGGAATAAAGATGTTTTCTTTGTACTTAAAAAAGAAGATATAGTAGAAAAAGTTCTAGAAGAAGACTATCTTGACGAAAGAGAGAAGAAAATATTTGAAATGAGAATTGATACCTCTATGGAAAGAATAAATCAGGAACTTAGACTTACTCCCGAGAAGAGTGGAAAAATTGTGCAAAGCATCAAAGAGAAGATCAAGAAAAATCTTTCGGCTAAAGAACTTCAGGTGCTTGTTAATTTTTTACGTAAATGAAAAAAAGTGAACTACTCGAGAAAATAAAAAATGAAGTAGTTGCACTAGAAGATTCTGGTCTTTACAGAAACAGAGTTGTTAGTGGTTCTTTTCCAGTTATTGGAGAAGGGAATCATGATGCCGAGGTAATGTTTGTTGGTGAAGCCCCCGGAGCCCAAGAAGCAGCTACCGGAAGACCTTTCTGTGGAAGGTCTGGGAAGATTCTTGATGAGTGTCTTGGGAAAATTGGCTTTGAGAGGAAAGACGCTTATATAACCAACATTGTGAAAGATCGGCCACCAAAAAATCGTGATCCTTTGCCTGAGGAAATTGATATTTATCGTCCTTTCCTTGATCGACAAATTGAAATTATAGAGCCAAAAATCATTGTTCCTTTGGGAAGATTTTCTACCGAATATATCCTTATTAAGTTTGACCTAGGTAGTGAGCTAAAACCGATCACTGCTTTACATGGAAAAGTGCTGAAGGCGAAAACAAGTTATGGAGATATAAAAATTATACCAATTTTTCATCCTGCAGTAGCTATACATAATCCAAGGAAAAGAGAAGCTCTGCAAGAAGGATTTAAAGCATTAAAAAATAATTTATAAAAAAATGAATAATTTATTTGATTTTTTACCGGAAGTATTACAAACAGTTTATTTTGAGAATACTCTTTTTGATTATATTACTTTTTTTGCCTCCTTCTTAGTCATTACTTTTGGTTTTTTTCTATTTAAGAGATTTCTTTTAAAGAAAGTAAGGAAATATGCGGGAAGGGGAGGAGTAACTAGCCTTTTTGTGGATCTTCTAGATAAGGTCAGGTTTTCTTTTTATGCTTATGTTTCTTTTTATTTTGCGCACTTCATTCTCGTTACGCCATATTTTATTACTAGAGCCCTGACGGTTGTTTTTATTACTTGGCTAATCTATAGAGTACTTATTGCTACTCATCAAATTGTTGATTACATAATTTATAAATATCTTGAGAGAAGTGGTGATGATAGTAGGGTGATGGCTGTTGGTGTCATTGGTAAGATTGTCAAAGCTCTGCTTTGGATGGTTGCGATAATAATTTTTCTTTCTGCTCTGGGAATAAATGTGACAGGTCTTGTTGCAGGAATGGGAATTGGTGGTGTTGCCATTGCATTTGCTTTGCAAAACATTTTATCTGATCTCTTTAGTTCTTTTTCTATTTATTTTGATCGTCCGTTCGTGGAGGGTGACTTTATTGCCGTTGGGGACAAGATGGGTGTTGTTGAGAAAATTGGGATAAAGAGTACCAGAATACGTGCCTTGCAAGGAGAAGAGATAATCTTTTCCAATAAAGAACTTACAACGGCTCAGATTCACAACCTAAGGAAGATGGTGCATCGGAGAAATCAAATTAAATTAGGTGTTATTTACGAAACCCCAACAGAGCTTCTACGAAAAATTCCAACAATAATCCAAAAAATAATAGAAAAAGAAGAACTAGCTGAATTTGATAGAGCGCATTTTAGTGAATTTAATGACTTTTCACTTGATTTTATAGTTATATATTTTACTAAATCAAGAGATTACAAGGTTTTTATGGATCTTCAGGAAAGGATATTACTTGAAATTAAGAAGGAGTTTGAGAAGGAAAAAATCGAGTTTGCTTATCCCACAAAATCAGTTTATTTATTCAAAAAAGACAAGGAGTAAGAATTAATTCTAAGAAATGGAGATTTTTGGATTCTTATCAAGTTTTGTACAAGGCATAGAGCTAACCACTCTAGGGGAGCTTGCAGTGATGCTTGTACTAGCTTCTGTTCTTGGAATTATTTTGCGCATACTTAAGCAGCCCCTGCTTCTCGCTTATCTTGCTACTGGAATTGTTATTGGTTCATATAGCTATTTAAGCATGGGAGAAGGAGATACGATAGAGACGTTTTCCACTCTAGGAGTAATGTTTTTACTTTTCTTGGTTGGGCTGGAAATGGACTATAAGTCGTTAAAAAAAATAGGGAAACTTTCCCTGGCTATTGGATTAGGTCAAGTAATTTTTACCTCTATTGGTGGTTTTCTGATTGGTTATTATGCTTTTGGGTTTGATTTTTTTGCGTCTATATATATAGCGATAGCTCTTACGTTCTCCAGTACGGTAATAATCATAAAACTCCTCTCTGATAAAGGAAGCCTAACCAGCCTACATGGGAGAGCGGCAGTAGGGCTCTTGTTAGTGCAGGATTTAGTAGTGATTCTTATCTTAATTGGCCTTAACGCGATCGCTATAGAGGGTGGTATAGATATTCTTTCCTTGCTTCAAACTGCGGTGGGGGGAGTAGCGCTTTTTATTATTATGCTTCTCCTTGGAAGGAATATTTTCCCATTTATATTTAGCCGAGTTGCTAAATCACAAGAGCTTCTATTTTTGGTTACTCTAGCTTGGCTTTTATTTTTCAGTGTCACCGTAGAGCAGTTTGGTTTCTCAATTGAGATAGCTGGATTTTTGGGGGGAGTAGCACTTGCTAACTCTGCAGAAAAGTATCATATAGCAAGCAAGGTTAGACCTCTCAGAGATTTCTTTGTTTTGGTGTTTTTTGTTTTCCTTGGTTCTTTGATGGTAGTTTCTGATTTTGAGGGCCTTCTATTTCCAATAGCGCTTTTCTCCTTGTTTGTTCTTATTGGAAATCCCTTGATTGTTATGACAATTATGGGCATTATGCGTTATAAAAAACGCACGAGCTTTTTAACCGGTGTCACGGTTGCTCAAATATCGGAGTTTAGTTTGATTTTTGCTACTTTGGGACTTGCACTTGGTCACATCACAGATCAAATATTTGCTCTTATTGCAGCAGTGGGGGTAGTCACAATAACTCTTTCAACGTATCTTATCATCTATGCAGAAAAGGTTTTTCCTTACATTTCTCGTTTTCTCTCTATTTTTGAAAAGAAAAATGCACACCAAGAAGAGAAAGATTTAAATATATCCAAACCAATTATTTTGATAGGAGCGCATCGAACAGGGAGGGGAATACTAAAAAATCTAAAGAAAGAAAACTTCTTGGTTGCTGAATTTGACCCCGTTATAATTGATGAATTAAAAGAAAGAGGAATTGACTGTTTGTTTGCAGACATTAAAGATCCCCATTTTTTTGAGGACTTAAATTTAACAAAGACAAAACTAATTATCTCAACAAGTCCTAGCTTAGAGGATAATCTTACAATAATCAAAAAAGTGGGGGCGATTAACAAAAACATCACGATTATTTCTCGAGCAGAAAACGAAAATGAAGCTCTTATCCTATACAAGGAAGGCGTAGATTACACTCTCTTGCCTCACTTTTTGGCGGGGAAATATTTAAGTGAGATCATTGATGAAAATTTAAATTTTGAAAATCTTGCAGATTTAAGAAAAAGAGAGCTAAAGATGTTACTAAACAATGAATAAAAGTCTAATTCTTCGCATTATCAAGTATTATGGGATATATTCTTTCTTGTTCTTTGTGGCTTCCTTTTTAATTGGTGTTTTTATTGTGCAAGCATATCCGGGACAAGCCGAGGAAGTTTATAAGGAAGTATTGAATGCATTTTCTCCTTTACTTGACATTGGACCGCTAGAAATGGTTCTTTTTATCTTTTTTAACAATACTATAACGGTTTTTTTGGGAATGGCCCTTGGGATATTTTTCATGCTGCCTACCTTGTTTTTTCTTTTCATTAATGGACTGGTCCTTGGATTAGTTTCTTCTTTTTTTTATTCGCAATATGGCCTTTTCATTTTGCTATCTTTGCTTCTTCCGCACGGTATATTTGAGCTGCCAGCCGTTTTTATTGGCAGTGGTCTTGGCTTATGGCTTGGCTTTTCTGCTTGGAGCAGGATGAGGCAGGGGAAGTTACGAGAATTTCTTACAGGGGAAGAACTGAAGAATTCTGTTAAAATTTGTGTGGATGTCTTTTTTATGGTTATAATACCTCTTCTTGCAGTGGCAGCTATAATTGAGACAGTGCTAATTTTTTTATGAAAATTGTAGTTTCAGAAAAAAAAGATGGAGCGATGGATGTTTCAGAAAATAAATTGAACTTTCTAAAAAGAAACAAAATTATTCCCAAGTCGCTGGTTCTTGCTGGTATTTGTCATGGAAATAAAACGGTAAGAGTGGATGAAAATGATCAAGGAAAAGTGATGCCTGGCATTGATGGACTTATCACGACTTCTGAGAAGATTGTGCTTGGAGTCACTGTTTCTGATTGTCTTCCCATATTCTTTTTTTCTGATAAGATGGTTGGAGTTCTTCACGCAGGATGGAAAGGTATTGAAAAGGGAATAATTGAAAAAACAATGGAAAAAATAGAGGAGATAGAAAGGAAAAAAAAATTAAGTTTTTTCATAGGGCCAGGAATAGATGATTGTCATTTTGAGGTTCAAGGCGATGTTTTTAATAAATTTAAAGAATTCAAAAATGCGCGCTATGAAAGGAAGGGGAAAAAGTTTTTGTCAATTAAAAAAATTGCAGAAGAAAAAATACTGCGTGGAGGAGTAGAGAAAGTGAGTTTATCTTCGGTTTGCACATACTGTGATGAAAATTATTTTTCTTTCAGGAGAGATAAAAAAATTAATAAGATGTTAGCATTAATTAAAAAGTAAAATAGAAAATATGACTAAAATTACAAAAGCAGTTATCGCGGCTGCTGGTTACGGAACACGTTTTCTGCCAGCGACTAAAAATCAACCAAAAGAGATGCTTCCTATTATTGATAAACCAATTGTTCACTATTTAGTTGAAGAAGCTGTGAAGTCCGGAATTAAGGATATCATTTTAGTTACAAGAGCAGGTCAAACAGCGCTCGAGGATTATTTTGACTCACACATAGAACTAGAACAAAAGCTTGAAAAAAGCGGAAAAGCAAAGCGCTTAGAGGAAATCAAGAGAATTCCTAAGCTAGCAAACTTTATTTATGTAAGGCAAAGAGCTGATGTACCTCCTGGAAATGCTGCTCCTCTTTTTTCTGTTATGCCGATAATCAATCCTGACGAATCGTTCGTTTATATGTTTGGTGATGATATGACGCTTTCTGAAAATCCGGTTACAAAACAAATTATGGATGTTTATGAAAAGGAAAGACCAGCAGCTGCTTTTGGAGTGCAAGAAGTTAAAGAAGAAGAGGTGCACAAATATGGAACTGTTCGTTACAAAGAAAATACAAAAAATAAGTATGAGATTGAGGGGTTTAGCGAGAAGGTTCCTGCTAAAGATGCTCCCTCGAAGATGGCCCTTTTTGGGAGATTTGTTTTTTCTCCTAAGGTATTAAATGAGGTGATAACCACACTACCAGGAAAAGACGATGAATTGGGAGTTGCAGATATTTTTAATGCACTTTGCAAAAAAGGTGAAAAAATTATTGCACAACCGGTAAAGGGAGAGTGGCATACTACCGGCGATCCTCTTAGCTACTTAAAGACTTCTTTTAAATTTGCACTTGAAAGAGAGAAGATAGGCAAGGAGCTAAAGGACTACTTAAGAAAGCATATCTAAGAGAGAGTCGACCCTATGATGCTAATATTTCCTTGTAGAAATTCCTTTGAAGTAGTAGGGTTTTTTCCTTCTAGTTGTAATTTTTTAATCAAAAGAAAGTTTTTACCAGTTTGCACGGCAAGAGTGTTGTTTGTGCCAAGATACAACTTTCCTGGAACCCCAGAGGGACAGTTTTCTGTTTGTAGCTGAACATCTGCTTCTAATATTTTTAAATTTTTACAGTTGACCTTAGTGTGAGTCCCTGGCCAAGGGTTATATGCTCTAACTTTTCTTTCAATAATTTTTGCACTTTCATTCCAGTTAATTAGCCCACTTCTCTTTGTCAGTAGGTTGGTGTATGTTGCTTCTTCTTCTCTCTGAGGTGTAGCGTTTGTTTTCTCTTTTAAAATGGGTAATTTTTCTGTAAAAAGATCTCCTCCTTCTTGTGCTAGAAGTTTCTCTGCTTCTTCATACTTTATTTTTTGATGGAAAATAACTTTTCTTTGATCAATAATGGGACCATGATCTATCTTCTCGTCCATAAAAAGAAGGGTTACTCCGCTTTTTTGATCTCCATTAACAATACTGGTTTGAATTGGTGTTGGACCGCGATATTTAGGGAGAAGGGAGGGATGGATATTTATGAATTTACTGCCAAGGCTTAGTGTTTTTTTTGGAATAATTAAACCAAAGGAAGCAACAACGACTATATCGGCCTTTTCTTTTTCTATCACATCATGAAAGTGTATTATATTATCAACTTCTTCTATCGGAATATTGTTTCTTATACCAAATTTTTTTAGGGGAAGAGGTTCTTTTTTTTGTCCTCGACCAATTTTTTTGTCTGGAAAAGTAATAATTTTGGTTAAAGATATTTTGCTTTTAAGCAACTTTTCAGACACCATTAAGCCAAAGTTAGAATTACTTGCAAATATTATTTTCATATTTTTAATCCTCAAGTCTCCACTCTATTTCTTCTTCTTTTCCGGCAAACTCAAGCCAGTCTCCGGAGCTACTTATAACATACCATTTATTTTTTGTTTTTGACCAAATCATTGGATCATTATAGAAATATGGTTTTTTCTTTTTTTCTTTTGGTTTTAATTTATTAATTTCTGGCCATTTTTTGAAGACGGTTTCAATTGCATAATCAAGATTTCTGGAGTCCGCCCATTGAGCAACCTTATTTATCGCTTCTTTTGCTTTTTCGACAGAACCAGCAAGTTCAAGGAGGTCTCTTGATGGCTTCGTGTAACGTGAATAAATTATCTTTCTTTTTCGTGCACTTTCTTTGACGTCTTCCAGAGAGTATCCCTTTGTTTGAAAATAATGATTTATTATTTTTTGAATATCAGTTTCTTCGTTTTTTAGAAACACCTTTTCATTTCCCGAAGACTGTAAAAATAGTATAATCGTCTTCAAGATTTCATTTCCTGATTTTACCTTTAATGATTTTAAGTATTTCTTAACATGCTCTTCTTCTATTTCCTTTGCAGAGACATGTTTAAAGCCCTCTTCTTGTAACCAGTTTATGAAGTTAGAGAGATGCCTTTCTTTTCTTTTGATTGTAGACTGAGCATAGCCTTTCTTTTTAAGGTCATCTAAAAAATTTGAAAAATTTTTATCTAGGGAGTTCATATTTAAGGAAAAATAAAAGAAATGATCCTTTCCGCTTCTTTTTCTACTAACTTTCCGTCATATTCTGCGCCGTGATCGGGAGCATTTTTGTACTGTGGAGCTTTTTGGTCAAAGTGAAGATTTAATTCCTTTTTTTCAAGGTTATAGTAAACATGAAAACGGGGATATCTTGATCCGCGAATTGGTCGTAAAAAAGAAATTTCCTTTTTTGTTCCTCTTGTCTCTGGGCTATATCCGGCTTTGCGTAATGTGTTTATAATATTACCTTGAAAGGAGGTTATTTTGATTTTCATGACTGCATTGTATCACATTAATTGGTCTTTTTGAAATTTTCCTTGTAGATAATTTATTTTTTGTCATAATGCGTTATATGAGAATTTTTATTGCAATAAACATTCCTTTAAAGATCAGAGAAAAGCTAGAGGAAAGGCAGAAGGAGATAGAGCAACTCTTTGATTGTAATGTTGTAAAGTGGACAAAAAAAGAGTGTATGCATATTACTTTGGCATTTCTGGGAAATATTAAGAAAGAAGATGTAAGTGATTTAGAGGGAAGATTAAGAGAGGTTGAGGGAAAAGCATTTAATTTTTTTATAAGTGGAATAACTTATTTTCCACCAGAGAGAAGAAAGGCAAAAATGATATGGGCAGCAGGAGAAAGCAAAGAATTAGAATTTTTGCAAAAAAAAGTTGAAGAGAAAGTAGATATCTATCTTCCAGGGAAAAATGATTTTTCCCCTCATATTACCTTAGGAAGAATAAGAGAATGGGACTTACGTAGGTTGTCAATTTCACAAATACCAATATTAGAGGAGGGGATTGATCTTAATTTTCGCGTTGATTCATTTGATCTCATGGAGAGCAGATTAAAACGGGGAGGACCGGAACATAAAGTAATTTCTAGTTTTAAATTATCATGAAAAAAAGCATTCATTTTGTAGGAATTGGGGGAATAGGAGTTTCTTCTCTTGCTAGGCATTTTTTTGCTGAGGGATTTAAAGTTACCGGCTCTGATTTAAACTCATGCCCAGAATTGGAAGATGTTGGTATGACCGTTTTTAGGGGGCATTCAGAAGAGAACTTGTCAGATGATGTAGATCTTTTAATTTACAGCAATGCAATTTCAAAAGAGAATCCAGAGATAAAAAAAGCCAAAAAGATCGGCATTCTGACACAAAGTTCTCCGGAAGCACTGGGAGAACTTACAAAAAAATATTATACAATAGCTGTTTCGGGAACACATGGTAAAAGCACAACAACTTCCATGATGGCTCTCGTAATGATAGCTGCTGGGCTTGATCCTACCGTTATCGTTGGAACAAAATTAAAAGAATTTAATGGGACCAACTATCGAAGGGGAAAGTCAAAGTATTTACTTATTGAAGCAGACGAGTGGAAAGCGTCTCTTTTAAATTATTATCCAGAGATAGCGATTATTACTAATATCGAAGAAGATCATCTTGATTTCTATCCAAACATAGAAAGCATTATTCAGGTTTTTAACAAATATGTTAGAAGCAATCTAAAAGAAGGCACTCTTATTTTAAACGAAGACGATGAAAACAGCTTAGCACTACTAGAAGAAAGTATTGATGCTAAGATTGTAAAGTATGGCATGAAAAGGAAAGAAAAGTTAAAGTTATCTGTTCCAGGAAAGCACAACCTCTATAACGCTCTTGCAGTTTTTTCTGCAAGTCGTGTTTTAGGAATTAAAAAAGATACAATAAGAAAAGGGCTTGAAAATTTCAAAGGTACGTGGAGAAGATTTGAAGAAAAAAATATAGAGCTAAAGAATGGAAAAAAGATAAAAGTCATAAATGACTATGCTCATCACCCTACCGAGGTGAGAGCTACCCTGGAGGCTGCGAGGGAGAAGTATCCTCAGGAAAAAATTACTGCGTTGTTTCAGCCTCATCAATACGAAAGAACTTATCGTCTTTTTTCTTCATTCGTTTCTAAGTTGCAAGAACTGCCGGTAGATAGATTTTTAATTACAGATATTTACACAGTTCCAGGGAGAGAGGCCGTAGAAATCAAAAAGAAAGTTAATGCAGAAATGTTAAGGGATCGTATAGAGAATTCAGTTTATGTCGGTGATTTAAAAAAAGCGGAGAATTATTTGCTTGAGGTGTTGCAAGAAAACGAAATTCTTATTATAATGGGGGCAGGAGATATTTATCACCTCATAGATATAATTTCTTCGTGAGGGATTCAAGGTCGATTTAAACTATAACGTATATAAATCATGCCAATTTGGTTAATTTTAGGAATAATTTTGTTGGTGGGTGCTGTGGTTTGGTATATGATGAACAAGCAAGAAACGCCAAAGGAAAAAGAACCTCAAGTAGAAGAAACAAGAGAGGAGCCGCTAGAAGAAGTTACCGAAGAAGTTGAAGAGAGTGAAGTAGAGGAGGAGGAAGAAGATGACGATGATACCGAAAAGTGGGGAGAGTAGATCTCAAAAGACAAAAACCGTAGTTTATTTCGACGGTTTTTGTTTTGTTTACATTTCTTTAAATTATGATAATATCCCAAATACGCTTAAATCTAATAAATAAAAAACAATATGGAAGTTAAAATTCATGAAAAATCGGAAACAAAAAAAGAAATAGAAGTCACTATATCAGTGGACGAGATGAACGAATATTTAGAGAAAGCTGCAAAACAACTTTCTTCTGAGATGAATGTGAAGGGATTTCGACCAGGGAATGCGCCAAGAGAGGTCGTTGAAAACTCTGTAGGAAAGGAAAAGCTTTGGGAAGAAGCGGCAAGAGAAGCTATTCAGGAAACTTACCCAAAAATTATTGAAGAAAAAAATCTTTTTACAGTATCACAGCCACAAGTTGAAATAATTAAATGTGCTCCTGGAAATGAGGTTACTTACAAAGCGCAAGTTTTTGTTTTGCCAGAAATAAAACTTCCAGAATACAAGGAAATTGCTAACAAGATAGCGAAGGAAGAGGGGAGAGAAGTAAAGGTAGATGAAAAAGAGGTAGAAGCCACTTTAGACAGAATTAGAGAAACAAGAGCAAAAACAGAAAAAGTTGAGAGGGAAGCTAAAAAGGGTGATACAGTTATTATTAATTTCACTGGATCTTTCAAGGAGAAAAGTGACAAAAAAATAGAGGAAAAAGATTTTAGGCTTAACCTTGGAAAAGGAGAGCTAGATGCACTAAAAGGTCTTGAAGAAGAGATTTACGGAATGAAGGGAGGTGAAAAAAAAGGGTTTTCTTTGAAACTGCCTCATATGACGGGAAGTAAGGAAGCTCCTAAGGAGGAAGAAGTTGACATTGAAGTAGAGATGTTGTCTGTGATGGAGCGCGAAGTGCCGGAGATAAATGAGGAATTTGCTAAATCACTGCCAAACATAGAAAATCTTGAACAGCTGAAAACAAAAGTTAAAGAAGGACTTGAGGCAGAGAAAAAATCAAAAGAAAAAGAAAGAAAAAAAATTAAGGTAATGGAAAATATTCGAAAGGAAACAAGCTTTGAGATACCAGAAGTCTTAATTGACAAGGAGCTTGATAATATAATCAACAACCTTAAACATCAGGTTAGCCAAGGTGGAATTTCTTTTGAAGACTACTTAAGCCAGATTGGGAAAAAGGAGGAGGACATCAGAAAAGAATCAAGAAAAAAAGCAGAAGAAAACGTTGCCTACGCTTTAATTTTACACGCAATAAGCGATAAGGAGGACGTTAAAGTAACTGATGAGGAGATAGATGCGGAAGTTGATAGACATTTCAATGCAACGGGAAGAAAAAAGGAAGAGGAAAAAGAAGAAAATTTGGAAAAGATGCGCGCTTATATTTACGATGTGATCAAAAATCAAAAAGTATTCAAAGTTTTGTCACTTGAAGAGTAAAAATAGTGACAAAAAAATGAAGAGAGCGCTTTTGCGCTCTTTTTTCTTCTATTGTATAATGTGAGAGCAGTAAGTATCTCAAAGTAGAAAATTATATGCGAAAAAAAATACTTATCATCGAAGACGAAAAGATGGTGGCAGACTTTTATAAGAATAAACTCATGCAAGAGGGTTTTGATGTTTATTATACTGTTAGTGCAGAGGAGGGGATGAGAATAGCATTAAAAATAAGGCCGGATTTGATTATTTTTGATATTATGCTTACTCACGAAGAAGGAATTGAGTTTTTGGAAAATTTACGACGGGAAGATGAGATATCCTTTACTCCAGTCATAGTCCTTTCTAATCGCGATAGCAAAGAGATGGAAAAGAAAGCGGTTGATCTTGGTGTAAAGGATTATGTGGTTAAAGGGGATCACCCTCCAGAGGAAATTTTAATGAAAATAAATAAATATATAAAAGAGTAGAGTCTGCTCTTACTATTTAATAATCATGAAAAGAACTTTAATTAAAGATACCAGTCATTGTGTAGGGGAAAAAGTCAGGATCTGCGGATTTATTAATTCTGTTCGAGCGCACGGTAGTCTTCTTTTTTTTGATGTTCGAGATCGGTCTGGGATTGTGCAAGCAGTTATAACGGCAGATACTGATAGTTATAAGATAGCTCAGAGGATGAGACCAGAGTGGGTAGTAGAGCTGGTTGGAGAAGTGAAAAAAAGACCAGAAAAAATGAAAAATCCCGATATTGATACGGGAGAAATTGAAATAGAGATAGAAGAGGTAAACGTATTATCGGAAGCAAAAACAGCCCCTTTTTCTGTAAGTAGTGATGGTGGAGAGATTAACGAAGAAATTAGAATGAAATATAGATACCTTGATCTTCGTCGCGAGAGAATGCAGACAAATCTAAAGATGCGTCATAAAGTTATGCATTATTTAAGAAATTATTTATATGAAAAAGATTTCACTGAAATTGAAACTCCTATATTAACTAAATCTACGCCAGAGGGTGCAAGAGATTTTTTGGTTCCCTCCAGAATTCATCCCGGAAGTTTCTATGCTCTACCGCAAAGCCCGCAACAGTACAAGCAACTTCTCATGGTGAGTGGAATGGAAAATTATTTTCAGTTTGCAAGATGTTTTCGTGATGAAGACCTTCGTGGTGACCGGCAACCTGAATTCACACAACTTGATATAGAGTTTTCTTTCATGGAAACAGAAGAAATATTATTGTTAGTAGAGGAAATGATGGTTGAAATGATTGAATCTCTTTTTCCTCAAAAGAAGATTAAAAAGAAACCGTTCCCAAGAATTACATACAATGAAGCTATGGAAAAGTGGGGTTGTGATTCTCCCGACCTTAGAGAAAACAAAAACGATGATAAGGAATTAGCTTTTGCTTTTGTTACTGATTTTCCAATGTTTGAAAAGAACGAAAAAGGAGAATGGACCTCGGTGCATCACCCTTTCACAAGAACGCTAGAAAATGCAGAAGAAATTAAGAAAGACCCTGGTAAAATTAAGGCGTTGCAGTATGACTTAGTTTTAAACGGGAATGAAATAGCAGGTGGAAGCTTAAGGTCTCACAAGTTAGATGTATTGCAGGCTGTTTTTGAGGTTTTGGGCCATTCAAAGCAAGACATTGATCAAAAGTTCAAGCATCTTTTTGAAGCCTTCAGTTATGGAGTTCCTCCACACGGTGGAATTGCCTTTGGCTTTGAACGTCTTTTGATGGTTTTACAGGGCGAAAAGAACATTCGAGAGGTTATGGCGTTTCCGAAGACAGGAGATGGTAGAGAGCTAATGATGGGGTCTCCATCTTCTAACATTAGCGAAGATCAGTTAAAGGAATTAAAAATAGAAATAAAAAATGAAAGAGAGAGAAAGAATACTAGTTAGTGTTTTAATTGGAGTTGTGGCTATACTTCTTCTTGGGCTAGCATTTTCGAATAAAGAGGAGAAGAATATCCAGGAAAACGAGGAAGAACAAGAAAAGGAAGTAGTGATATCCTATCCCAAGAAAGTCAGTGGGTCAGAATCCTTAGAAATTGATGCAGCGGCGGCATTTTCTATTTATATAAACGGAGATGACTACAAGGTTCTTTATGAGAAAAATCCACAATTAGTATTACCGATCGCGAGCATCACCAAGATTATGACAGCGATTATTGTTGTGGAAAATTATGATATTGAACAACCAGTGGGTGTCAAAGAGGAAAAAGTTTTAATGCAAACAGAGTTTCGAGATTTTCGTGCGTGGGAAGAGACGAGAATAAGCGAGATGCTATATCCGTTACTAATAGAGTCTAATAATAGTGCGGCGTTTGCACTTGCTTCGATTAGCAACCGTTTTTTAGATGAGACTAAAAAACCAGTGGAAGTTTTTGTGAGAAAAATGAATGAAAAGGGAAGTGAAATAGGCCTCAAAGATACAAAGTTTATTAATCAGAGCGGACTTGATGACAACGGTAGAGTTAATTATTCTACCGCGGAAGACATTGCTAGGATGGCAATATATGCACTTTCAGAAACAGATATTTTTGAGATTCTTTCAATGAGAGATTACAGACTTTATTCACCAAGTGGTTATGCTTATTATAGTTTTAGCAACACAAATGACTTTCTGTTTACGGCAGAAAATGGATGGGAAGAAAGAATTATAGGAGGAAAAACAGGGTGGACATACAAGGCTCTTGGTTGCCTTTTTCTTGTCCTAGAAGTTCCCGAAGGGGAGGGGTATCTAGTAAATGTAATTCTTGGGGCAGATGATCGTTTTTTAGAAATGAAAAAAATGATCAATTTTGTTTATGAAACATATCAGTTTTAAGTATCTATGTATGAGTCAGAAGTAGCAATTATCGTAATGAGGGTTTTTATCATTGGAGTTCTCTCTTTTTTGATTGCTCTTTCGGTTACACCAACTTTAACTCATTTTTTGTATAAGCATAAACTTTGGAAGAAAACGGTTAAGGATAAGGCGATTGATGGGGGTGACATCTCTTATTTTAAAAAGTTTCACTCTGAAAGGGAAGTTAAAACTCCACGTCTTGGAGGTCTTCTTATTTGGACAACCGTACTTTTTCTCTCTTTCTTTTTTTACATTATTTCATTGTTTTCTGATTTTTTTTGGTTTAAGGAGCTTAATTTTTTAACTAGAGAACAGACCTGGCTTCCTCTTTTTACACTGGTTGTAGCTTCCTTGGTGGGCCTTGTTGATGATCTACTGCAAGTATCGGACCTTTCAAAAGTTACTTTTCTAAAGAGATTTGGAAAGAAGATAACTTATATTGCTGATGGTTTAAGTCTACGTTATCGGTTAATTATAGTTTTTATTATAGGAATGATTGGTGCGTGGTGGTTTTTTTATAAATTAGGACAAAGTGCGATATCTATTCCTGGTATTGGTAGCTTAGACTTTGGTATTTTATACATTCCGTTTTTCATTATTGTGATGATGGCCGTGTATAGCGGTGGAGTCATTGATGGGATTGATGGCCTTTCCGGAGGAACCTTTGCCTCTATTTTTACTGCTTACGCGACCATTTCTCTTTTTCAGGGACAGATTGAGCTTGCTGCTTTCTGCTTGGCCATAGTGGGGAGCATTCTTGCGTTTCTTTGGTTCAACATTCCGCCAGCAAGATTTTATATGTCTGAAACTGGTGTTTTAGGATTAACTACTACGCTTACAGTTGTTGCTTTTCTAACGAACGCGGTAGCAGTACTTCCAATTATTGGTTTTCTTCTTGTTCTTTCGTCCGGTTCAGTTATATTGCAACTTTTATCAAAAAAAATAAGAGGGAAAAAATTGCTACTTGCTGCGCCAATTCATCATCACTTTGAGGCAAGTGGTTGGCCACAGTACAAGGTAACAATGCGTTTTTGGGTAATAGGAGTAGTGGTCGCTATTGTCGGTGTGATTATCCATCTTTTAAGTTAGTTTGGCATAATTAATAATGACTCTATTTTCTGAACTAAAAGGCAAAAAAATTTTAATCCTGGGGGCTGGAAAAGAGGGGATTGATAATCTTCGTTTTTTTAAAAAAAATGTAAAGTATGGGTCTCTTGGAGTGGCAGATATTATCCCTCTTGAAAAAATTACGGAGGAGAACAAGGAAGAGATTAAGGGAGTTTCAGCAAAGCATTTTGGGAAAAATTATCTCGCTTCAGTTCCTTTTTATGATGTGATCGTAAAATCTCCCGGGATTCCTTTATCAGAGTTGAGAGTAGGGGAGGATCAGCTTGTAACTTCGCAAAGCGATATTTTTCTTTCTAATTGCAAGGGTAGGATAATCGGGGTAACAGGAACAAAAGGAAAAAGTACGACATCTTTCCTTCTTTACAAAATTTTAAAGGATTCTGGTTTTTCAGTAAATCTTATTGGAAATATTGGTGAACCGGCGTTAAGTTACCTTGGAAAGGAGAAAGAAAATAGTTTTTTCATTTATGAACTGTCCAGCTTTCAGCTTGCAACAGTAAGAAAAAGTCCTCATATTGCAATTTTCCTTAATCTGTACAAGGATCACCTAGACAAGCACAGTGACTTCAAGGAATATGTTGCTGCAAAGGCCAAAATTACCCGTTTTCAAAAAAAAGATGACTTTTTTATCTACAACAAAGCTGACAAAAACATCCGGATAATTGCAGAAAAAACAATTTCTCAGAAAGTACCATTTTTACCAACCCGATGGAAAAAGAACATCGCTACTTCTCTTGATCCATTATTTGAAGTAGCCAAGATATTGGATATAAGTAATGAAATTATCTCAGGAGCAGTAGAGAATTTTAATAATTTACCACATCGCTTAGAGTATGTAGGGGAGTATGGAGGCTTGTTTTTTTATAATGACTCTGCTGCAACAATACCGGAAGCTACTATTCATGCCATGAAAAATATAAAAAACGCAGAAACGTTGATTTTAGGGGGAACGAGTAAAGGCGCAGATTATAGTAAGCTTTTTGGAGAGATAAAGAAAAGCAATTTTATTAAAAATATAATTTTATTTAAAGGTAGTGGAGACAAGATTGAGAGTGCGTTAAAGAAGACAGGTAAAAAATTTTTTTCTGTATCAAGTATGGAGGAAGCTGTAAAGATGTGTTTTCGACATACAAAGAAAGGCAATGCTTGTCTGCTTTCTCCTGGATTTTCCAGTTTTAATATGTTTACAAATTACAAGGAGAGGGGTGATTTATTTAAAGAAAACATAAAAAAACATCAATGAAGAAAAAAAGCCCAGACTATCTATTGCTTCTCTTGCTTTTCAACATTATTGCCTTGGGGCTGTTTGCTCTTGCAAGTGCTTCTTCGGTCATTTCTCAAAGCATTTATGGCCATCCATATCGTTATTTCATCGAGCAAATTATTTTTGGTTTTCTACCTGGAATAGTTGTAGCTATTTTTCTTTTTAAAGTTCCTCTTGACTACCTTAGAAAGTGGGCTCCTTTATTTCTGGCAATTAATCTTTTTCTTCTTGGATTAGTCTTTATCCCGTTTTTTGGCGAGACTATACGTGGAGCGACAAGATGGATTAATCTTGGGCCTCTTTCATTTCAGCCAGCTGAACTCTTAAAATTAACTTTTGTTCTTTACTTGGCAAGTTGGCTTGCAGCTAGAACTAACAAAAGTAGCAAGAAAGTGTCTTCTATTAACGAAACATTTTTTCCGTTTCTTATGGTTTCTGGTGTTATAAGCTTAATTCTTTACCTTCAACCAGATATGAGCACTCTTATTGTAATTCTTTTTACTGCATTAGTAATGTACTTTATGGCAAGAACCCCTTTTTACCATACAGTAGCATTTATTGTGGCTGGTATGGTTCTCGCGTGGGGTGCCATTAAAGTAGCGCCATACAGAATGGCAAGAATACATGGCATGCTAAATCCTGATCTAGACCCCTTGGGGACAACCTATCAGGCAAAACAGATGCTTATTACTATTGGTTCGGGAGGAATCACAGGTCTTGGTCTTGGAATGAGCCAGCAGAAGTATGGATTACTTCCTTTGCCTATGAACGACTCTATTTTTGCGGTGATGGCAGAAGAGATGGGATTTATTGGTTGTGTAGCTTTAATCTTTCTATTTCTAGCCTTTTTTATTCGAGGACTTTCTATTGCACAAAAAAGCAAAGATCAGTTTGTGAGGCTGGTCGTTATAGGAATTAGCACCTGGATATTTGTGCAAGCATTTGTTAATATAGGAGCTATGGTTGGTGTTATTCCTCTCACAGGAATACCTCTTCCTTTTATAAGTCATGGAAGGTCTCATATTATCGTAGAGTTAGCCGCAGTAGGTATTCTACTTAATGCATCAAAATACTATGAAAAGAAATAATTATAAAATAATATTTACGGGAGGGGGAACCGGTGGACACATCTTTCCACTTGTTGCAATTATTCGAGAGCTGAAAAAAATTTTTCCAGAAAACCTAGAAATTTATTATATTGGTCCAAAGGACAATATTTCCAAAAACTACATGGAAAAGGAAGGAGTAAAAGTAAAATATGTATTGACGGGGAAGCTTAGGAGATATTGGGATTTTAAATCTACAATACATAATTCAATTGATATTTTATTGAAGATCCCAATCGGGATTATTCAATCTATTTTTCATATGTTTCTTATCTCCCCTGATCTTATATTTAGTAAGGGTGGATATGGATCTCTTCCATGTGTTCTCAGTGGGAGAATGTTCCAGGTTCCGGTTTTCTTGCATGAGTCTGATAGTGTTTTGGGAGCCGCAAATAAAACATTACTGCGCTTTGCCATGGAGGTTTTTACTTCTTTTTCCGACACTGAAGGTGTAGATGCCAAAAAAATGGTTGTGGTTGGAAACCCTGTTAGAAAAGAGATTTTGAATGGAAACAGAGAAAAAGGCGAAGAGATATTTAAACTTAGAAAAGAGAAGCCTTTACTTCTCATTATGGGAGGTTCTCAGGGAAGTGAAAGAATAAATGATATTGTTCTTTGCGTCCTAAAAGATATGCTTGATTTTTTTGAAGTTATTCATCAGTGTGGCCCTAAAAACTATGACCACGTGCACGCAGAGGCTAATGCGATCATCCCTGACAAAAGAACAAGAGAAGAGTATCATCTTTATTCACTTCTTAGTGAAGAAGAATTGAGACATGCTTATGTTTTAGCTGATCTTGTTGTAAGTCGAGCAGGGTCAGGAAGTATTTTTGAAATTGCTGCAGTTCAAAAGCCTAGCGTCTTACTTCCCTTACCGGAGGCTGCGCAGAACCATCAATCACGAAATGCATATTTTTATAGTAGAACCGGTGCAACAGTTATCTTAGAAGAAGAAAATTTAACTCCTCATTTCTTTCTAGACAGAGTAAAAGAGCTGTTTTCTCCACCAATGCAATTAAAGGTAATGAAAGATAATACGGATATATTTGCTAAGCCACGAGCCGCGAAAATTATAGCTTCGTATATAAAGGAGTATTTAGCCTAAGTAAATGCAAAAAAAAATAAGGGTAAGATTTTCACCATCACCGACAGGGTATTTTCATATTGGATCTGTGAGAACAGCTCTCATTAATTATTTATATGCAAAAAAATATAAAGGAGATTTTGTATTAAGAATTGAAGATACCGATAAGGAGAGATCAAAGAAAGAGTATGAGGATGATATTATACGAAGTTTAGATTGGCTCAATCTTTCTTGGGACGAAGGATTAACAGAGGAAGGAGAAAAAGGAAATTATGCTCCTTACAGGCAGAGTGAAAGGGGAGATTTTTATAAAAAATATATTTTCAGGTTGCTGGAAGAAAAAAAAGCATATTACTGCTTTTGTGACAAAGAGAAGCTCAAAAAAAGTAGAGAAAGGCAGAGAGAGGAGGGTCTTCCTCCTCGGTATGATGGTAATTGCTTTTCTCTTTCTGACAAGGAAAGATCTGATTTATTAGAAAAAAACGCAGACCATGTCATACGTTTGCATATAACAGAAAAGGAGAGTATCGAGTTTGATGACATGGTAAGAGGAAGAGTAAAGTTTATGTCTGAAGAGATTGGTGGAGATTTTGTAATAGCAAAAAAAGATCTTTCGGCGTTGTATAATTTCGCCTGTGTTGTTGATGACTATGAAATGAAGATCACTCATATATTAAGAGGAGAAGATCATCTTTCAAATACTCCTAAACAAATTTTAATGCAGAGAGCTCTCGGCTTTGATTCTCCAAGATATGCTCATCTTTCTTTAATCCTAGGGCCTGATAAAAACAAATTAAGCAAGCGTCATGCTGCTGTTTCAACTTATCAGTATCGTGAGATGGGTTATTTACCCGAAGCACTGCTTAATTTTATTGTTCTTTTGGGCTGGAATCCCGGAGATGACAGAGAAATTTATTCTCTTTCAGAAATGATTGAAAGCTTTACGGTTGAGCGTTGCCGAAAAAGTGGAGCGATTTTTGACGTCAATAAATTAAACTTCATAAACAGCCAATATTTAAAAAAGAAAAGTGAAAAAGAGTTTGTGGAGCTTTGTCTTCCGTATCTTATTAGCTCTGGGCTTGTTGAGCCTTCTTTTAAAGAAGATCAATATCCGCCGGCCTACGGAGGAGTGCAAGCAAAAATAACTTATTTTTTACCCCAACGAGAAATAAGCATTGATTTGACATGGATAGAGATGGTAGTTTCACTTTATAAAGAAAAAATTAAGATATTATCCGAAATAAGCAGTGAAGTGGACTTTTTCTTCAAGAAAGAGCTAAACTATGAAAAAGAGCTTTTGATCTGGAAAAAAATGACTGAAAGCGAAGTAGTGAAATCCCTTGACAAAAGCATAGAAATAATGCAAAGCATTAGAAAGTGGGAAAAAAACTATATAGAAAAGGCTTTAATGGAAGAAGCTGAAAAAGCAGGGGATAGAGGAAGCGTGTTGTGGCCTTTTAGAGCCGCATTGACAGGTAAAAAGGCCTCTGCAGGCCCTATTGATGTTGCTTTAGTACTTGGGCCCGAAGAAACGATAAAACGGCTTAAAAACGCTAAAAACAAGCTTATATGATAAAGACGCTTATTGTTGTTATAACAATCATTATTTTCATATATTTTATTGTAGCGTATGTTGGGTTGGTGAGAGAGCCGACAGTAGGGATCTCTGGAAAAATATATCAACCAATAAAAAGTTATATTGATATTCCTGTAAGGTGGATAGATAATTTTATAGAAGAAAGAAGGGATGCTTTTGAAAAAGAGATTGAAAGAGAGAAAAAAGAGATCGAAGAAGGAGTTAGAGATGTAGGTACTAGTTTATGGAATAGAATGGGTGACTATATATTTAGAAGATAGGAGAAAGTAATAATACTTCGCATAAGATAACTTTACCGAAGTAAGATATGAAAAAAAGCAATCAATCGATAATTAGCCATATGCCTCGTTTTTTCGAGTATCTTGATATAGAGAAAGGAGTTTCAAATAAGACACAGGAAACTTATTCTCGATTTTTGCAGAGCTTTATCCGTTGGCTTGAAGAAAATAATCTAGAAAACTTAAAGCCACATGAATTAAATGAGGAACATATCTGGAAGTATCGTGTTTTCTTGTCTCGTCGAATCAATCCTCATAACAAGGAAACAATTAAAAAGACAACACGCAACTATTACCTTATCGCTCTTCGTGCTCTTCTTAGTTATTTTGCTGATCGTGATATTTTTTCCTTGCCGATAGAAAAAGTGAAGCTTACTAGAGAAAACAAGGAGCGTAATGTTAAGTTTTTAGAAATAGAGCAAGTTCTTAAGTTATTTAATTCTATTGATATCTCAACTCGTGTTGGTCTACGTGACCGAGCAATTATGGAGACACTTTTCTCTACCGGACTTCGTGTTGCTGAGATGGTCTCCTTAAATCGTGAGCAGATAAAAATAAAAGAAGGAACAAAAATATTGGAAGTTGTTATTGTGGGAAAAGGATCATATCCCCGTACAGTTTATTTTTCCGAACGAGCAGTGAATGCTCTTCGAAGCTACTTGAAAACAAGAAAGGACAAAGAAAAACCTCTTTTTATTCGATATAAAGGACCTAAAGGGCCTTCTAAGAGGCTTACACCACGTTCTGTGGAAAGTATTGTGAAAAAGTATGCAAAGATGGCTGGTATACCAACAACAACTACACCTCACACACTTCGCCATACTTATGCCACAGACTTATTGGCTCAGGGCGTAGATTTACGAATAATTCAAGAGTTTCTTGGTCATCGTAACATTGCTACTACTCAGGTTTATACTCATATTACGAGTCAAAAATTACGTGATATACATCAAAGATTTCACAGTGGTAAAGATATGGAAAAGTGATCCTTCTCCCCTTTCTCCTATAGGAAAACTATTATTTGACATATGAGATATAATAATGTCTAATAAATTATGTTATCCTTGTTGTCTCCCTTTTGGATTCTTCGTATTGTGGCACCTCGTATTGGAGCGCTTCCTTTTCTTCCATTTTAGCCATGATATATCCAAGAGAAAAGGAAAACATGCATGCCAAGATAACGGCCACAAGAAGCATAATGTCTGATCCGTTGTTTTTGACAAAATTTCTAAATTTTGGTATTATTTCGTACATATAAGTTATTTTTTAGATAAAGATATATGGCAAAAACAAAATCAGCAGGTACAGTAAAAACAGGGAGAGATTCCAAGCCTAAGTATTTAGGAGTTAAGATTTTTGGCGGTCAAGCTGTAAAAACAAGTAATATTATTGTGCGTCAAAAAGGAACGAAATACATCCCTGGGAAAAATGTGAAAGTAGGAAGGGACAACACTATCTATGCTGCAAAGGACGGAGTTGTTAAGTTTTCTAGAAAAAGAAAGCTTTGTTTTAATGGCAAGCAGAGAATAGCTAGCGTGGTCAACGTTGTATAGATTTTCTAATAAATTCTACAAACAAAGGATGAGGAGATAGTGGTCTTGACTTGTATTCTGGATGAAACTGCACCCCAACGAAGAAGGGGTGTTTTTTTATTTCTATAATTTCTACTAAGTCATGCTTGGGATTTGTGCCGGCAATAACTAGCCCTCCTTCTTCTAGTTTTTCCCGATAATCGTTATTTACTTCAAAGCGATGGCGATGGCGCTCATCTATATCCTCTTTCTTGTACGCCTTAAAGCTCTTAGTTTTCGGATTTATTTTGCACTTATATGACCCGAGTCTCATTGTTCCTCCGTAATTCTTTTTTTCCAGCACTCCCCTCTGCTCTTCCATAATATTGATAACCGGATGAGGGCAGTTTTTATCAAATTCTACAGAGGATGCTTCTTTCAAGTTGCAAACATTTCTTGCAAACTCGATTACAGCAAGTTGCATTCCAAGGCAAAGGCCAAGAAAAGGAATGTTGTTTTTACGACAATATTCAATAACATTAATTTTTCCCTCGATTCCCCTTGTACCAAATCCTCCTGGAATAATTACCCCGTCATAATTTTTAATATCCTTGAGGGCCTGTTTGTCTTTTTCATATTTTTCAGAGGAAAGCCAAACTATTTCCTCTTTATGATTTAAGCTCCAAGAAGCGTGTTTTATCGCCTCTATTACGGAGATATAAGAATCAGAAAGAACAAAGTCCCCTGTTTCAAAGTATTTTCCAACAATAGCGATTTTAACTGTTTTTTTTAAGCTTTTCACCCTAGAAACAAACTCTTCCCACTTATCTAAATTATTTTTTTTCTTTGGTAGACCAAGTTTTTTCAAGATGCGCTCCCCTATCTTTTCGTTGTTAAAAATTAATGGAACTTCATAAATAGATCCTGCGTCTGGTGCAGAAATCACATCATCTGGGTCAATATTACAAAAAGTTGAAATTTTCTCTTTGCGTGCTTTGTCAATTGGATGCGAGGCTCTTCCAATAATAATATCTGGCTGTATCCCTGCCTCATTTAGAATTCGATTTGCGTTCTGTGTCGGCTTTGTCTTCATCTCTCCGACAGTTTTTGGAATTGGCAAGTAACTTACAAGCAAAAACAGTACATCTTGTGGGCTTTTAAGGTGCATCATTCTTGCAGCTTCCAAGAAAAGAAGATTTTGATACTCCCCTACTGTACCTCCTATTTCTATTAAAACAAAATCTGCATCAGCATTTCGACCTGCTTTTTTAATTCGTGAGATGGTTTCATTGGGAATGTGCGGAACAACTTCCACACATTTTCCATTGTACTCTAGATTTCGTTCCTTGGTAATTACTGTTTGGTACACTTTACCAGTAGTAAGATAATTATCTTTGCTAAGGTTTTTTTCTGAAAATCTTTCGTAATTTCCTATATCCTGATCACACTCCGCTCCATCGTCAGTAACAAAAATTTCTCCGTGCTCAACGGGGTTCATTGTCCCAGCGTCAACATTGACGTAGGGATCAATTTTCATTGCAGTCACCTTATATCCTTTTTTTTGTAGAATATGAAAGATAGAAGCAGTGGTGATTCCCTTCCCTATTCCAGACATCACCCCTCCGGTAATAAAAATAAATTTTTGCTTCATTCTTCTTTGGTTATGTTTATTTTTATCTTTGCACTTGTGTCGTTATTAAACCTTATATCTACACTAAACTCACCCATCTCCTTAATTGCTTCTTTGAGGTCAATGCTTTCTTTTTCGATGTTGTAGCCTTCTTCTTGTACTCTTTGAGCTATTTTAGCTGCAGTGACTGACTCAAATAATTCTCCCTTTTCTCCTGTCTTCATCTTTATCTCGAAATCTTTTCCGTTGATCTTTTCTGCAATCTTTTTAACTTCTTCAAAATGTTTTTCTTTCGCTTTTTTCTCTTTTTCAGCTCTTTTACTTGCAAGCTCAGCATCACTTCTTGTTGCTAATTTAGCAAGCCCTTTTTTGAAAAGAAAGTTTTTTGCATAGCCATCTGAAACATCCTTAATTTCGTATTTTTTTCCTAAATTGTTTACATCTTTTAAAAGTGTTACACGCATAATATTATAATTCTTTTATTATTTCTATTGCTTTTTTTAGCTGCGGATCTTCTTCGTTTTCAAAGTCCTCTTTGGTCATTTCAACTTCAAAATCTGGAACTATCCCCTTTTCTTCAATTGGTAAACCGTTAGGAGTTAGCCAATAACTTTTTGTTATTTTAAGAGAAGAGCCGTCATGAAGATTGTGCATGGACTGAATTGATCCTTTTCCAAAAGAAGTTTCTCCTACAATCTTTACACCTCTATTATCTCTTAAGGCGCCAGCAAGTATTTCTGATCCAGAAGCAGAGCCCTTGTTTACAAGAACTACGATGGGATATTCTAAGAAAATCGCATTACCTGAAGCGTATAGCTTCTCTTCCTCTCCTTCTTTTTTGCTAATAACGACAACTTCTCCTTTTTCTAAAAACCAATCTGCGATACTTACGACCACACTCAGAGATCCACCCGGATTGCCCCTTACGTCAATTATTATTCTTTTAGCTTCACTGCTTTCAATCTCTCGGGCAATGCGAGAGAACTCATATGTCATTCCAGCATGAAAGTAGTAAAATTGAATATAGACAATATCATTTTCCTTGATTTCCCATGAGATTGAGGGAACCTGAATAACGTCACGAACAATTGCGACCTTTTTCTCTTCTCCGTTTCGAACGATTTCCAGAGTCACTTCTTCTCCTTTTGGTCCTCTAATTCTGCTCACAGCATGCTCAAGTGACATTCCCTTTGTCGTCTCTTCGTCAATGCTTTTTATTCTATCTCCTGATTGGATTCCTGCTCTTTTTGCAGGAGTTCCTTTAATTGGAGAAATCACTTGCAGCTCATCTTCTCGTATTCCTATTTCCATTCCTACTCCTTCAAACTTGCCTGAAACTCTATCTTGGAACATCTTGCTTTCTTCCTTGTCAAAAAACGCTGTATGGGGGTCTCCTAGCGCATCGATCATTCCAGTAATAGCACCGTGAACAATATCTTCATCATCTACCTCGTCAAACTTTAAGAAATTGTCTTTTAACTCGTAATAAGCATCCCAAAACAAGGAAAAATCAATATCCTCTTCAGGATAGATAATCGTTCTTTTACCCTCTCCTAAATAAAAACCGGAGGCGAAAACAAGCGCTCCAAAAATAAACAAGATAACAATTTTAACTCCCCTGATTATCATCTTCTATAATATATCACAAAACTTATGAAGTGCAAATATCTATAAAAAAAGAACAGAACAAGTGCTCTTAGCTACATTGGGAAGCTTAGAATCGAAGCAATGAGAGCAAAAAAATTTATATATTACTAACATTGTTTATGACAATAAATAAAGTCCCTGAGAAAAAATCTCAGGGTTTTAAGGGTTTCGATTGCTAGTCTGAATTGACTAATTTGTTAAGGAAAGAACATATTAATCTTCTTTATAAGGCGAGAATTCTTTATCTCTTTGGCTGCCTCAACGAGAGGAACGTGATCACAAGATCCTTCTTCTTCTCTAATGATGAGAAGATACTGCATTGCCTTAACCGCGTCCTCGTAATTTAGACTATCTTTAGCGGTTAACACTTTCTCTAAGTTGTTGTATTCTTCTTTGATTCCTAATACAATCACAGCTGTTAAGGTCTTATCTCTTGCCATCTTTGACAATAAGAAAGCTTCTAGTAGCTTTCCTTGTCTATAGTATTTTTGGCAAACTTTCTTGCAAAGCAAGGGAAAAGGGAAAAAAACTAAAAACAAGTAAAGAGCTATGAAAACCAAAAAGAAAATGAAGTATTCAGACATCTTCGCACCTCCTCTTTTTCTTTATAGTATAGTTCTCATTTTAAATCAAATTGTCTAGCACAGTTAAAGGTAGAGGGAGACTCAAGGCCTCCCTTCCTTCTAAAAGTTAGCAAATCTTGATTTCCGGAACTACTTTTTTAATAATAGAGTAAAGCAGGGTTTTTTCAGTCGCCTCAAAAATCGCTTCGGCTCTTACTACTCGTCCCCTCTTATGTGAAGGAAGAGATGATCGAGGAATGTCAAGAAGATTAACTATCTCCTCAAATTCTTCCTCTTTGATTTTGCTAAGTAGTGCAACTGCCCTGTTCTTCTCTAAGATCACAGAAATCTCTCCTTTAAAATGTATTTGCTAAGACCGAGAACTAGCCTTATTATACAATAAAGTAATTTTTAAGTCAATAGAGAGGGTGTTACCTAAAAATTTTCGCATTTAATTTGAAAGTATGCTTTTGGATGGTCACATGATGGACATACTTCAGGTGGTGTTTTTCCTACATGCTCTCTGCCACATTCAAGGCAGTACCAGACAACTTCTGCTTCTTTTTCAAAAATTGTTTTGTTTTCGACTTCTTCAAGAAGTTTTGCGTATCTCTCTTCGTGGTGTTTTTCTGATTCAGCAATTGCTCTTAATCTAGCAGCAACTTTGTGATAGCCCTCTTCTTCTGCTGTTTTTGCAAACTCTGGGTACATTTCTGTATATTCGTGATGCTCTCCTTCAATCGATGATTTTAAATTTTCTATCGTATCTTTAAAGATAGTTGGACAGCTCGCCTCAACCTCAATTTCTGCTAATTCTTCGTTGTTTTTTTCTTCCTTTATTTGGTTAATCATTCTCATGATCCATTTTGCGTGTTGATGTTCGTGATCAGCGGTCTCAGTAAAAATATTAGAGATTTGAACGAATCCTTCTTTTTTGGCTTGTTTTGCGTAAAAATTATAGCGATTTCGTGCCTGGCTTTCGCCAATAAAAGCTTTTGCAAGGTTTTTAATTGTTTTATCCATAAATTTTATTTTTGTTATTTTTAATAAAGGACCTTTTAAAAGGGACAAATTTTTTCTTTTGGAAGAGACTCTGTTGCATATCCCTGCCACTCAAGGAAGTTAGCTTCGTTTCCTGCTTGCCTTATAACTTCCTCCATCTTTTTGCATGAAAGCATTATATCACCTGTCCTCTCGTACGTTTCTATAAGGGTGTGAGCAGCATCAATATAAGGATTATTGTAACGATGATATTTTTTTGTTATTTCTCCGAGAACAAGTTTTGCTGGAGCAATATCGGGTGGGTCTCTGTCCAAATATATCAACATGAGCTGAATTCCTGCATATGCAAGAATTCGAGTTTGATCCCTTTCAGTTATAGCATGATTTACGCCAAAATCAGGGTTTTGGAGAGCCTTAGTATTTAATCTTAAAGCTCTTATCTTTTCATCTTCAAGCATGGCGTTGTGAGCGTCTAAAACTAAATAATAAATATTGAACGGAGATTCTTTTTCTGTTTTGAAAAGTTGATATTTACCATCTTCGTATACGTATATTTCGCTTTTTTCTCTTTGCATTCCTGCTCCAACAGAAGCAACACCTCCTCCAGTTAAAATAATTTCTTCTTTTCCATTGTTATTGTAATCCTTAAACTCAACCTCAGAAGAAGCCATTTGTAGATTAGGAGATAGATTTTTCCACTGACCATTGTGGTACTGAATTACGTCTATGTAGTTATGACAGGTGTGAGCACCACAGCCGTGCGTTACTAGTGCAATGTTTAAACTGCCATCGCCGGTAATATCTCTAATAAAATAGTTAAACTGATTATTGTACAAGGAAAGACTTTTCTCATAAGATAAACTATATAAATCTTCTTCTTTTGAGTAAATAGCAATGCTGATGGGTGTTCCGTGAATTGTTTGTTCGTTATTAAAGAAAATTACTATCAATTCCTCTGATTTATCTCCTGTTAAATCAGCCTTCTCTATTAAGTGAACCAATTCTTTTTTTTCATTATCTGAAGTTACAAAAAAGAGCTCACTTAACATCTCCTCTTTCTTTTCTGGATTTTTATTTATATGATCTAATATTATGGCGGAAACATCCACTTCTTCAAAATCAATTAGCTTTTCACCTGGGGACCATTTTTGGATTAGACCTTTTTTCCCGTTTTGCATAAATTCATATTTTGGAAATCCCTGAAGGAAAAAATAGACTACCGGAATTATAACTAGTGTTGCTGCTAGGATTATAAAGAGACCCTTCATCGTTGGTATTTTTTTTCTAGGCATGTTTATATGATATCATAAAAAAATATTTATTCCAGATTTTTAAGTTATCATAATTATG
>PWNV01000005.1 GCA_003557645.1 Candidatus Nealsoniibacteriota bacterium | reverse complement strand
CTCGCCATCTCTTTTCAGGTGCGCTGCAAAATGACTGGCATATTCGCCAAAATTTTTCCCGATACCGATAGTTAAAACATTTTCACCGTCCTCTACATGACGGCAAATGTAATGCTCTGCGTCAAGGTTTATTTCAGGTTCACCGGGATAAACTTCACAAAAACCATCAATGTCATGATTTAAAAGACTAGATCGCATCTCACTAAAAGTATTGTGTGTCGCCACCACTGAGGCAGACAGACCACGCTCACTTACAATATAATAATCTTCGCCGCTTTTAGGGATACAATCTGCGTCCAAATATCGGTAACCGTCTGTAAAGCCACCCGTACACTCGTAATCTTCCGGAACATGTAAAAAATATCCTTGCATATCAAGAACATTATCACTTTCTACATCTTGATCTTCTGCATCGATTTGCTTGCCGTTTTCATCAACTATTTCAGAATCTACTTCATTTAATTTTCCTGTTTCTTCAGAGGAACTAAGAAAAAACACTATACCAGTAACTGAAACTACACCAATTATTATGATTATAAGTAATTTATTCATATGATTATTTATTAATCTTTTATTTTTATAAATCTCCTTACTATAGTCTGAATCATATCATAAAGCAAAAACCGAGACAATTCCCGGCTTTATTTCCAATAATTCCCTGATATGGATAAATAAGATTTTCTAAAGACAAAATCAGAAATGAGCTAACTCTTTCTCACTTCTTCTTTTAATCCTAATACGATCTGACTCTTTGAGGAGTTGTTTTCTTAGACGAATGCTTTCTGGTGTTACTTCAAGATACTCATCGTCACTCATTACTCTTAATCCTTTTTCGAGAGTAAGTTCTGTTGGTGGTGTCAATAGAATAGATTCGTCAGATCCCTTACTTCTCATGTTTGTAAGCTCTTTTCCTCTTGTCGGGTTTACTACCATGTCTCTTCCTTTAGAAACATCACCTATTACCATACCTTCATAAACCTCTGTCCCGGGACCAATATATAGATCCCCTCTTTCTTGTAAATTAAATAAAGAAAAGCCAAGAGATTTTCCATTAGCCATAGAGATCATAGATCCAACCGTCCTGTGGTTTATTTCTCCAACATAAGGCTTGAACCCGATAATCTGGCTACAAATTATTCCTTCGCCTCGTGTGCTTGTTATAAATTCTTCGCGATATCCTAAGAGTCCTCTTTTCGGTATTTCAAAAACAATTATTGTGTGATTTCCTTCCACCTGCATGTTCTTCATAACACCTTTTCTTTTCGAGATTTTCTCGATAATAGTGCCCGTCATTTCACTCGGAACATCTATTATAATCTCTTCAAACGGCTCAAGCTTTATCCCGTTTTCTTCTTTTAAGATAACTTGAGGCTTTGAGACTTGGATTTCATAGCCCTCTCTTCTCATATTTTCAAGCAAAATAGTAATATGAAACTCTCCCCTTCCTGAAACCTTAAAATAATCACTGCTGGAAAAATCTACTTTTAGCCCAACATTAACCTCTATCTCTTTTTTAAGCCTTTCACGGATCTGTCTGCTTGTAATAAATTTACCTTCTCTGCCACTAAGAGGAGAATTGTTAGCTAAAAAATTAAGTGAAATAGTGGGTTCATCAATGTTAATAAAAGGCAAAGAGTCTTGTGATGAGTCTTCGCATATCGTTTCTCCTATATAAACGTCCTGCAATCCTGCAATCATTACTATATCTCCAGCAGAAGCCATCTCAACTTCTTCCTTGTTTAGTCCGTTAAAAACAAAAATCTTATTTATCTTTGCTGGCTTTACTTCACCTGATATTTTTTTAACAAAAACATTACTATTGACCCTTGCGACTCCCTCGTATATTCTTGATATCGCTAACCGCCCCATAAAATTATCGTATCCTAAATTGAACGGTTGAACTCTTAGTTTCTTTTGAATTAATTCTTCAGAAGAAGCAGCAGGCACTTTTTCAATTATAGTATCTAAAAGCGGAGAAAGATCTTCTGAGTTATCATTTATGTCTATTTTTGCAATGCCATCTTTGGCAATACTATAAATAACTATAAAGTCTAACTGTTCATCGTTAGCACCAAGCTCCATAAAAAGAGTAAATATTTCATCCTTAGTCCACTCAGGTCTGGAAGCCGGTTTATCTATCTTGTTCATAACAACAATGGGCTTTAATCCGAGCTCTAGTGATTTTTTTAATACAAATTTAGTCTGAGGCATTGGTCCTTCTTGAGCGTCCACAACCAAAAGAACCGAATCAATTGACCTTAAAACTCTTTCTACCTCCGAACTAAAATCAGCATGCCCAGGAGTGTCAACTATATTTATTTTAGTATTTTTATAAAATACAGAAGTGTTTTTAGAGTATATAGTAATTCCTCTTTCCTGCTCTATAGTATCTGAATCCATGCTAGCGCCTTCCTTAGCTACACCTGCTTGCCGCATCAAAGCGTCAGTTAAACTGGTTTTACCATGATCAATATGAGCAATAATAGCAATGTTTCTTATCTCCATCTTTCTTTTTAATCAATAAAGGTTAAGGCTACTCCTTTTTTACTCCATCTGCCGGTACGACCAACTCTATGGATGTAGTCTTCATAGGTCGCCGGTAAATCATAATTTACAACGTGACTGATATCATTAATGTCTAGTCCTCTAGCTGCAACATCAGTAGCAACTAAAACTTGGATTCTGTTGTCCTTAAATCTGCTTAGCGCTTTTTGACGTTGATGATTATTTTTATCTCCGTGTATTGATTCAGATCTAAAGCCATTTCTAATAAGGGTTCTCGATATCTGCTCAACTCCTTGTTTGGTTTTCCCAAAAACCAAAACCTTATTAAACTCTTTTTGGTTTAAAAGATTGTAAAGTGTCTCTATCTTAGAGCTACCTTTTTTAATTCTAACAACATCTTGTTCGACGTTTTTTGAGGTGTCTCTGGTTTTAACTGAAACTCTGGTTGGATTTTTGGTAAATTCCGAGATAATTTTTTCTATCTCATTAGAGGTGGTTGCTGAGAAAAAAAGTGTTTGTCTTTCTTGTGGCATTTCGCTAATTATCAAACGAGTATCTTCAACAAAGCCCATATCAAGCATTCTGTCAGCTTCATCTAAAACAACGTTTTTGAAATAAGATAAGTTAATAATTCTCCTTCCCATCAAGTCTCTCAGTCTTCCCGGGGTACCGATAATTAAGTTGTGATTACGGCGAAGCTTTGAAATCTGCCTCCCAACACTCGTTCCACCAACACAGCAAACAGAAAAAATGTTCATTCCTTTAGTAAATTCTTTAAACTCGGAATCAATTTGAATAGCAAGCTCCCTAGTTGGAGTAATAATTAATGCTTTTTCTTTCTGATTCTTTATGATTTTATCAATAAGGGGCAAGAGGAAAGCCCCTGTCTTACCAGTACCAGTACTGGCAATACCAACAACATCAAGTCCTTTTACGATATACGGAATAACTTCATCTTGAATTGGCGTTGGCGACTTGTATCCTTTGTTTATAAAAATACTCTTCACCAATTTTTGGCTTATTTTAAAATCTGGAAAGCTGTTTTTATAAACATAACTCTCATCAGTTTCTCCTTGAACCGCTTTGTTTATAAATTTATTCGGATTTATTTTTTTAGACCATTTTGCTCTTTTATTATTATAACTCGAGCGCCCGTGACGGTACTGAGAGTGCCTTTTTGGTCTTCTTCCTTTAAAGTTTTTTGTATTCATGAATTTTATTTACTCAAGCAAAAAAGAGACCACTTGGTCTCGTTTGTTCATTTTAAATAAAGCTATGAGATTTGGTTGTGTTATAAACAGTACCACAAAACAAATCTTTTATCAATACCCTGTGCTGATGATATAGCTCAAGACTTTAAAAACCATGAAAAGAAGATGCGACGGATATCACATATATCTAAACCTAGACACCTAAATATCCTTTGTTTTCGGAAAAAGAGTATCTTTTCTTCTTTCTTTGATCTGCTTTTTTATCTTTTCTGAGGTTTCAGGCATAAAAGGATAAAGCATCTCCGACAGAGAAGACAACACAAAAAGAAGATTCTGAATCACTTGTATGCTATCCTCATTGCTTTCCCAAGGTTTTTTCTCTTCCACATATCTATCAGTGAAATGTATTAAATTCCAAATACTATTTAGTGCTTCATTAAATTTAAATTCTTCTAAAAAAGCAGTGGATTCTTTTTTACTTTCCTCGATTTTCTTTATAACATCGTGGCTTACAGCAGAGGGTTCAAAGGAAATTTTTTTTCTTTCAGCTAGAGCGATTGTCCTAGAAGTAAGGTTTCCCAGTCCATCCGCCAAATCAGTGTTATATCTTTCTTTGATTCTTTTTTCCGAGAAATCTCCATCTTTGGTAGTGGGGATTTCACGAAGAAAGAAATAACGAAAAGAATCGCCTCCGTATCTGGAAACAAGATCAAAAGGATCGACAACATTTCCAAGGCTTTTTGACATCCTTTTTCCTTCCACACCGATAAATCCGTGCACTAAGATGTTCTTTGGAAGACTCAATTCTGCAGAAAGAAGCATTCCTATCCACATCACAGAATGAAATCGTAAAATATCTTTTCCTACACAGTGCACGTCCGCTGGCCAAAACTTCTTAAAGTCCTCACCTTCTTCTGCGTAGTTGAGGGCGGAAATGTAATTAGAGAGAGCGTCAAGCCAAACATAAAGAACCTGGCTTTCATCGCCTGGAACGGGAATCCCCCATTGCAAAGTTTCTTTGCTCCGTGAAATACTGATGTCTTCTAGTCCTTCTTCAATGAAACTCAAAGTTTCCCTCTTTCTCTCTTGTGGGATAATGCGCACCTTTTCTGTTGTAATCGCCTCCTTTATTTTTTCTTGATATCGAGAAAGACGAAAAAAATAATTCTCCTCTTTTATCTCTTCAGGAACACAGTCGTGATATAAGCACTTGTCATTTTCTAAGTCTTTTTTCCTTAAAAAAGCTTCACACCCCGTACAGTAAAAGCCCCTATACTCTTTCTTGTAAATATCGCCGTTATCTTTTAATTTTTCCCATATTTTTCTAACACTAGGCCAGTGCCGTTTCTGGTCAGTAGTTCTTATGAAACTATTGTTGGAAATATTGAGGCTTTTTAGTAGTTCCTTGTACTCACTTGTAATCCCATCTACAAACTTCTGAGGACTTTCCCCTTCTTCTTTTGCTTTTTTTTCGATCTTAAGCCCGTGCTCATCCGTTCCCGTCAAAAAGAAAACTTGCTTCCCTTTCTTCCTATTAAAACGTGCAATGACATCTGCTTGAACAAGCTCTATTGCAAACCCTACATGAGGCGGACCGTTAGTATAAACAATGCTTGTGGTAATATAAAATTTATCCATTTTTTAATATAACTGTAAACTCTCCTTTTATCTTTTCCTCTTTAATTTCTTTTAGCACTTCAACAATACTTCCTCTATAAGTTTTCTCATATAGTTTTGTCGCCTCTCTTAAAATAAAAATTTCTCTTTCCTCTATCTGAGAAATCTCTTCCAAAGTTTTTATGATTCTGTGAGGTGATTCATAAAAAATCACTGGGAAAGAGCTAGCTAACATCTTTTCAAAAAACTTTTTCCTTTTTTTCTTGTGAGGAGGAAACCCCATGAAAGTAAACCTTTCCATGGGAAAGCCGGAAACACTTGCTGCTGCAGTTACTGCGCAAGGACCTGGAATAGGAACTATCTTTACTCTTGGAGCTTCTTTTAAAATTCTTTCTACTAATTTTCCTCCTGGATCAGATATCCCCGGAGTGCCTCCATCACAAACCATAGCAATACTGTCTCCTTCCTTCAATTTTTTTATAATCTTTTTTGTCTTGATCTCACTACTTTTAATGTGGTAACTGTCCAGGGAAGTACTTATTTGATACTTGAAAAGAAGCTTACTAGTAACCCTTGTATCCTCACACAAAACAAGATCCACCTCCTTTAAAACCTCTAACGCACGAAGAGTTATATCCGACAAATTGCCAATAGGCGTCGCTACTATAAAAAACATAAAGTTAGGCTGTTAACGCTTCTTCTCTTTCTCTTCTCTTTTCCAAGTAAACTTTAAAAAATTCAAAGAGTATTCCAAGGAGCGGTATCGCAAGAAAAGCACCAAGAAGTCCCCATAAAGATCCCCCGATCACAATAGCAATAAGAACAAGGACAGGAGAGACTCCCATAAATCTTCGAGACAAAATGGGTGTGATAAAACTACCTTCCATTATTTGGATAATCATAAAGGCCAAGAAAACAAAAAACGCCGTGGTAGGACTTTCCAGTGAGATTAGTACAAAGAATATAATACTTGCAAGAGCAGGACCCACGAAGGGAATAAAGTTAAACATCCCGGCAATAATAGAAAAAAGTACAGCGTAGTTTACTCCAAAAAGATAAAAAACAATATAAGAAGAAAGACCAACAAAAAGGCCAGCTAAAACTCTGGTTAAAAACCACATACTAACCTGCGTGCGACACTTTTTCCAAACGAAAAGGACATAATTTCTTTGTTTTTCTGGAGCAAGTAGTTTAATTCCTTTCTCAATGCTGTTTCCTTCCAACGAAAGAAAAATCGCCATCGTGATGATAAAGGCCGCTGTTGATATTCCTCCAAAGATAGATCCAAGAGCATTAAAAACATTTGCCGCTAACTCTTCTGAAGATTCTTTTAGAAAATCAATAAACTCGTCCATGGTAGCAAAAAACTCAACTCCCATATAGTCGAGCGCTGGAGAGATTGTTATCATATAATCAGGAAGAAAACCAGAAAATCTTTTTAGTTCCTCATAAATACTAGGAGCACCTAAGTAAATAAGGAAAGCGAGAATGCTAAAAAAGAGCAAATAAGAAGAAATCACCCCGACAACACGAGGAATTCCCATTTTCTTCAAAAAGTCTATTATCGGATTAAAGAGAATGGAAATAATGAGAGCAAAAACGAACCAAACCAAAATATCTGCCACTTGGTATAAAAAATAAACAACAACCGAGGCGAGAACAACCTTCAGGACTGCTCCCCAAGATATGTCTAATACGTTTTTTCTTTCCATATATGTATTTTAACACGCAAGAAGAAGTTTCTCAAACTTCTTTTTTTCTTTGGAAGGTCCTATAAAAGAGAGATTTATATTTTCTTTACGGAAAATTTCTTCAGAAACACTTTTAACGTCCTCTGCGGTTACCTGATCTATATATTTAAAAGTATCTTTCAAGCTGTATATCTCTCCCTTCAACAACTCTTGTACTCCGAAAAAATGAGCAAGAGCGTCAGAAGACTCTAGAAGAAGTGATCTTTTCCCTTTGAGGTATTCTTTTGCTTTATTTAGTTCTTCTTCGGAAAGAAGCTCTTTTTTCATTCGTGAATATTCCTCCACGATAGCCACCACCGCATCTTCTACTCTCTTATTATCAACTCCAACTCTTGTAACTAGAAAGCCTGTGTCTGGATTACTCTCCACTTCTGTGCTGACATAATAAGCAAGTCCCATCTCATCTCTTATCTTAATAAAAAGACGTGAACTCATCATTCCTCCTAAAAGCGTAGCAATAATTTTTTGTGTATAGTGTTTAGAATCAAAAAGATTATACCCTCTCACTCCCAAGCAAAGATGAGTTTGATCGGTTTTCTTATAAGACGATAAAATACCAGGTCTATCCTGAGCTTCTTTCACTTCAGGTTTTTTCTTTGGTTTTCCTGTTCTAATACTGGAAAATATCTTGCTAATTTGCCTTTTTACGGTTTCCTCATTAATGTTCCCCGCAACCACCACCACTGTATTCTCTGCAATGTACTGAAGTTTCATGTAGGAAAGAAGATCTTTCCTGGTTATGCGACTCACACTTTCCTTAGTTCCCGCTATGTCCCATCCTGCAGGCTGATCTCCATAGAGCAAATCTTCAAATAAAATCTGGCAATGCGCCATCGGATTGTCATAGCGCATATTTATCTCTTCTTTAATAACACCTTTTTCTTTTTCCACTTCCTCCTTGGGAAGAAGAGAGTTTAAATAAATATCAGAAACCCAATCAATGGCAGTTGGTAGTTTCGACACATCCACCTTCGCGTAATACCCGGTATAGTCGTTTGAGGTAAAAGCATTATAAATACCACCTATCCTATCCAGATCTTCGGCGATTTTAAGGGGACTTGGCCTCTTCTTTGTTTTCTTAAAAAACATATGCTCCAAAAAGTGAGAGATGCCGGAAAGTTCTTTTTTCTCATTTTTAGATCCCGTTTTTACCAGCACAAGTACCGTAGCCGCTCTGGTCCCCTTAATAGGAACTGTTATCAATTTTAAACCACTCTTAAATTTTGTTTTTTGATGCATAATTATTACTGAACCTCATAAGTAATTTTAACCCTGGACTCGATTTTATTCTCCCCCGGTTCAATTACCGGAGTAACAGCATCCATCTCTGTTGCTTCTTGCATCATGCTTCTTTGATAAATTCCAGGAACAGAGCTATCCTCATTGAATCCAACTATCTTCTTTAAGGTTACTCCGAGCTGCTTTTCTATCTCCTTTGCTTCTTTTTTTGCTTCTAAAATAGCTTTTTCTCTTGCCTCCTTTTTAAGCTCACTTTCGTCATCAATTGAAAAAGACAAATTGCTAACCCTGTTTGCTCCCGCAGCAACTCCTCCCTCAAGAATGCTTCCGATTTTATCAATATTTCGAATCTTTACCTCCACAATTTGCCTTGCTTCGTACCCAACAAGGACCCTTCTCTCTTCTGGTGGAAGCATTTCTCTATCTGAGTAATATTCATATCGAGGATAAATTGAAAAAGAGGTAGTTTTAATGTCACTTTCTTCTATTTCTTCTTCTTTTAGAAAATCGATTACCTCGTTTACTTTTCTCGCATTCTCCTGGAGAGCTCCGTCCGCTTCTTTTGCTTCATTTATCACGGAAAAAGAAACATTAGCTATGTCGGGCACAGCATATACCTCTCCCATCCCAGAAACAGTAATCCTCCCTTCTGTTTCTCCTGTTATGTTCAAGATGTAAACTCCAACAAGAAGTGTTAATGATAAAAGAAAAACGATAACGACAAAAACAAGGTGATTTAGATATTTCATGATTTTTTTTAATAATGAATACGCTCCTTCATTATACAGTAAAACTTATAAATTAAAATAGATTTTTTATTCTTAAGATAAGTGCTATAATTACAGATATGAAACAAAAAATACTGATTTTATTTTTCTGCTTCTCTTTGCTTTTCCCAACTGCTTTAAGTGCAAACATTCCCTCTGAAAGTAGAGAGCAAAAAATACAAACTATTCGAGAAAAAATCTCAGAGCTTCGGACTTTAATTCTAAGCTACTACTTACAGCAAGAGATCAACGCGGACTCTTTTTTGGTGGTAAATCTTTCTGATGATTCCGTTATTTTTAAAAAGAATGAAGAAAATAAATATCCCATCGCGTCTATCACTAAACTAATGACCTCTCTCATTGCTACAGAAAATCTTGATCCTAATGAAGAGATTATTTTAACAGGAGAAATGCTAGTTCCTTACGGGCACAGCCCCTGTCTTTTTATAGGAGCACGAGTTACCGCACAGGATTTATTGATAATCAGCCTAACCCAATCCACCAACGACGCCTCTCACTCTTTAACCTACTTTATGGAAGATGGAGAGTTTGTAGCCTTGATGAATAAGAAAGCACAAGAAATCGGAATGAAGAGCACTTTCTTCTATGATGCTCATGGCCTTAGCACGATCAATAAATCTACTTCTTCTGACTTAATTTTATTGCTCCAATACATTTACAAAAATCAACCCGAGATTTTGAATATAACCAAAAACAACGACTTCTGGCTTCCCGATCATACAGGAAGATTACTTAAATTTAAAAATGTTAACACTTTTCACGAGGAGTCATGGTTTATTGGAGGAAAAACAGGGTACCTTCCAGAGGCAAGACAAACGTTTCTTACTATCCTTGATATTGATGGAAGCAAAGTTGCCATTTCTCTTCTCTACTCTCAGAATCGTAGAGAAGACACTTTAAAAATTATTGAATGGATAAAAAATAATCCGACACTTCTAAACTAGTCTTCTTTTCTTAATTTTTCTCGGTGAAGATCTCTTTTTATCTCTCCTTTTTCCTTTAATTTCTCGTAACTAGGAATACTATAGAATTCAATGGAAGCATCAAGAAAATTGGAGAACGCAAGAACACTCCCATCTGAAGAAACGTCAAGCGCAGTTGGCTGATTCCCAGCGACAATAGCATTAATCATGCTCCCATCATCGGTATCAAAAAAAAGTATTGATCCCCACTCAGGCCCTGCTTGATAATAATTGCCATCTTCTCTGTTCCTTCCTCGACAGGAAACAAAAAGAACTTTCTTGTCCGGACTAAGCACGATCGTATTCGGATTAATATCAGTTTCGGCGAATTTTTTTACTTCTTGGCTTTCTAGGGAGACTTGCCAAATTGTACTAGTCGCCATGTCAGAGATATAAAGCACCTTTTTCTTTTCATCTCCAACAATGTGTCTCATTGCTCCACCGCTAGAAAAAAGCAAACTTTTTTCTCCTGTCTTTAAATTTATTTTTTGAATATCTCCATCTTTGAATCCAGCAACATACAGGCTTTTCCCATCATCTGTTACATACAGTCCTCTTGGTTCTTTAACCGTCCTAAAACGACGCTCTGTTTTCCCTGTTTTCAAGTTAATAACTGAAACGTCATGTCCAGTCCAGTTAGAAGCATAAAGAAAATCCTCATCAGGGGAAAGTGCTAGAACTTTTGTCCAAGCACTTTCGGTAGAAAAGACTCTCTTTATCTCTTTCTCTTTAACATCAATTTCAAAGACTTGTGCTGTTTCCATTTGACTTACGTAAGCTCTTTCTCCATCTCTTGAAAAAATTATATCTACTCCCCCTCCATTTTCTAAATTAATATCTTTTATCTTTTCTCCGCTAACACTATCAAAAACAGCAACTCCTCTTGCCTTATTTAAAAGAAGAGTTACCCAAACCTCTTCACTCTCCTTGTTAAAAGCAAGTCCTTTAGGTGAAGGAACAGAAGATATAGAAAAAAGTTTTTCCATTTTTTCGATACTGTCATGCCCTTCTTGAACAATGGAAGCAGTTGCTTTTAAGTTAATAATTGGAATATTGCAACAAGCATCTTTCCACAAATATAACATCCCAGACGAAGACCCCGCACAGATGATTATTATTATAACGGCCCATGTGGTTGGTATCTTTTTTCTAAACATATTTTTATTCTACCACGATTATTCAAATTACAGAATTAAAAAATTACTTCTCAGTAAAAAAGACCCGGAATTTCCGGGTCTCTAAAATTAAGAAAGCACCATTTTTTGAGTATTTAATATCTATGGGCGGAGAGCATCTTCATCTCCTTCTACTGAAATAACTACCCCTTCTACATTCTCAAGATGTTGCAAGGTTTTTTCTATCTGCTCTCTTATCATGGCAACTTGACCAGGTTCAGTAACATCTTTTTCTATTTCTTTATTAAAATCAACAAATACTCTGTTACTTAAATCAGTCCCAAAAGACCGCATTTCAGCTTCTCTGCTTATCGCTGTTGTAATTCCTTTCTCTCTTTCTTCTTCAAGAGGTCCCTTTAACAGCTCCTCTATAGATGCACTACGAACTTCGTGAGTAAAAGGAATTTCCCTTGTAACCTCAACTAACTGCTCTTGCCCTTCAATAGTCTCTACAAAATAAAGAATAATTTCTAATACTTCTTCTACCTCCTCCTTTTCTTCTTCAATATCTTTTTCTGTTCCAAACCTTTCAATCTCTTGAAAAAGGAAAAATCCACCAACAAAAATTAGAACAATTACAAGCGCAGCGATGATCTTTTTTTTAATATTTTTTTTCTTCATTTTTTAAGATTATTATCTTAATACTCTAAAAATTTAATCTCCAAAAGATTTACCTCATCCTTTTTTTCTTTTCCCAAAATCTCAACCCTCGCTCCTCGCAAAGAATCGTCCTTCGCAAGAAATTTATAACAAGTATCCTCTCTTGCAAAGCAACTAATTTCTTCTTTATTAAAGTTAATTCTTTTTTTCAATGCCGGACTACCTTCTTTCTCATAACTTAAATACCACTCTCCTTCTTCTATTCCAGGGATATTTATCATTAAGTTACCGATTTGAGAAAAACTAATCTCCTTAACTTCTTCTTTATGTAAATCCTCTCCGCTGTTTTCTATGCTCCACCTTACTGTTCTTTCCTCTGGAGCATTGGTAACAAATTCTATTCTTTCTCCCTGCTCTGACCAGTTTAACTCTCTAAATTCAGGCATAAGAAAATCTGCATCTTCTTCAAATTTTTCCAAAATATCTTCTTCTGATAAAGTAAATTCTTTCTGTAAGGTTTTTACATTATCAACTGAAAAGTAATCACCACCTGCTCTACCCGTACTAAGGGTATAGGCTACATGACTTGAGGTGGGAGACCAGATCAAATCTCCTATGCTTCCGTTATTATGTTCTTTAATTAAGCTAAGCTCCCCTGTTTCAATCTCTATTATTCCGACGAAGGAAGTGTAAGAAGCTACTGCATAATCATGAACCGAGAAAGCAAGTTTTTTGAAATCAGGTGAAATAGATGCACTTTTATCAAACCACCGAAAACTTCCAGGCTCTATATCTCTCCCTCCAACCTGAGGTATTATTTCAAAAATATCCCAATTTTCTATCATCCATTCATTGAAATCATCTATTTTGTACTCTAATACTATTTCTCCTTCTTCGTCAAAAACCTCAAAACCTTCCCTTTCACCGACATAATTAAATGTTTTCTCAGATATCAATTCTTCTTCTAAGTCCGGAATTTGAGCTCCTGAAAGAAAAATGAATCCCAGCACTATCACTGCCAGAAAAAGTAAAGGTATTTTTATAGATTTGAACATGACTACTCTTTCTCTAAAGAACTCTTTATCCCTTTAATGATTTCTTCTAATCTTTCTTCTGCTTTAACATAATATTTATTTACTCCTAACTTCATATACGTCTGAACTTTTTCTTCACTTGCTGTGTTAGAAACAACGAAAATCGGTATTTTTTTGTAATCTTTCTCTTTACACCACAGAACAAAGTTTAATCCATTCTCTTTTCCTAAAAGATAATGATCAAGCCAAATACAATCAATTTTGTTAACATCCAAAACATGATTTTTTGCTTGCTCTACACTCCTTGCAGTTAAAACATTAAATCCATTTTTTT
>PWNV01000018.1 GCA_003557645.1 Candidatus Nealsoniibacteriota bacterium | reverse complement strand
TAAGCATCTATCCGCTATTTTTTGCTGTCATTGTTTCTATAATATCTGCTCTTATTATAGAAAAAATACGTTCATCTAAAAAAATTCCTGGAGATGCTCTCCTTGCAATATTTATCTCTGGAAGCTTGGCTCTAGCAATTATTCTTTTTAGTTTGATGGGAGGAGCAGGAATGAATCTTTTTGCTTTTCTTTTCGGAAGTATCTCTACTGTTTCTGTAAACGACCTTTATCTTATTTTTGCTCTTTCTTTCTTGGTTATTTTTTTTCTTTATTATTTTCGAAAAGATTTATTTCTGTCTTCTCTTGATGAAGACATTGCTAAAGTAGATGGAGTAAAGGTTAATTACTTAAACTACATTTTAGTTGTCCTTACAGCTACATGTGTTTCTCTTTCCATTAAAATAGTAGGGACGCTCCTTGTGGGAGCACTCATTATAATACCCGTACTTACTGCTATTAATTTTAAGAGAGGCTTTTATACCACAAGGAATATTGCTGTTTTAATATCTATTTTTAGCGTCTTGTCTGGTCTCTTTTTTTCTTACTATTTAAATCTTCCCAGTGGGGGAGCAATTGTTCTTGTTTTACTTATCTTCTTTTCCTTTAGTTTCTTAAAGGATTCTTAAAAACTTTATTTTTCCCTTTTGTACAACAGATTTTTTGACAACCTTATAATTGCCATCTATAACAACCTTGCCATTAACTTTTACTCCTTTTTGAGATAAAACTCTTCTTGCCTCTCCTCTAGAAGAAACCAACCCACTTTCATGTAGAATAGATATTATATCGTATTCTTTTGGCTTAATTTCTGGCATCTCTTCTGGTGTTTGTTTTTTAGAGAATGTTTCTATAAAATATTTTTCTGCCTTTATAGCTTCCTTTTCAGAGTGATACATCCTTACAATCTCTTTTGCGAGCATTATTTTTATATTCCTTGGGTTCTCTCCGTCCTTTATTGCTTTCTCGTATTTCTTAACTTCTTTCATCTCTACTCTAGTTAAAAGAGTAAAATAACGAATGATAAGATCATCTTTTAAAGACATCACTTTTCCAAACATATCATCGGGCTTGTCTGTAAGATTTATAGTGTTGCCTTTGCTAGAGCTCATCTTTTCTCCATCTAATCCTTCAATTAAAGGATTAGTAATAATATCTTGTGGCTCCTGATTATAGTATTTTTGAAGACTTCTTCCGGTTAGAAGATTAAACCTCTGGTCGGTTCCTCCCACCTCAACATCTGAATTTATCATTACTGAGTCATATCCTTGCATAAGAGGATATAGCAGTTCACGAAGTGATATTCTTTTTCCTTGGTTGAGTCTTTTACTAATATTTTCACGAGATATAAATTCATTTAAAGAAAAGTTATTTGCTTGTTTGGTTATCTCTAAATAAGTTAATTTTTTAAGCCATTTGCTGTTGCAGTAAACATCTGCCTTGCTAAGATCAATAATTTTGCCCGCTTGTTTTTTGTAGTCTTTTAGATTTTCTTGCACCTTTTTTTCATCAAGCATTGGTCTTTCGCTATCCTTATCAGAGGTATCTCCTATAACTCCAGTAAAATCTCCTATAATAAAAACTATCTTGTGTCCCATTTTTTGAAAATCTCTAAGCTTTAAAAGAGGGATTGATCTGCCTAGGTGCAAGTTAGGGCTTGTTGGGTCAATTCCTAACTTTAATATTAGTTTCTTTTTTGTTTTTAGTTTTTTCTCAAGACTTTTTTTATCAATTATCTCTTCTACTCCCCTTGAGAGAATTTCTTTGATTTTATCTTCTTTTTTCATATTGTTGTTTTAAATAAATCTCTTTATTGTAATGACTCTAAATTTATCATAAAAACAACTTTTTTCAATTAAATAAAAAAGGAGAGAAGAAAGAAACTCTTCGCAATCTTTAGAAATATATCTCAAAGATTGGAAAAATTTTTTCTTACTCTCCTTTGGGAGAGAACAAAGTTTACAGTAGAGGAGGAGAGGTTCTTATTCGCCGGCTTGTCTCAATATTGAGAGAGCCAACATTACCCTTTTAGGTCCATGAAGGACAACCTTACTCTTTATCCTCTAGAGCTTCATCAAGAGCTTCACTTAGAAGCTCTTTAGCAAATGCCATAAGCTCCTTAAGAGGAATTCCTGTATCCTTTGCTACATTACCAAGACCTCTTTTCATATCAGTATTTATTTTTATATCTTTATTTTTCAACTGATATTTTAATGCGGCCAGGGCAATCTCTCCCTTTCTCTCTTTTGAAAGTGTCATTTTTTTCACCTCCTTTCAGAGAGAGTAAGAAAAAAGAGGGACGGAGAAATAAGGTGCTGCTAATTTTCCTTCTCGTTGATTGTTTCTTGGAGAAACCTTGGAGAAGTCCCTCTTTCTTCTTGGCTCTATAATAACATTTTATTTCTACTTTGTCAAGAAAATTTTCGCCACTTCTTTTCTTAAGTAAATTAGCAGGCTTTTGCAAAACCTTACTTTATTATCTTTTGTAAAGATAAATGTTTGGCTCTCCTTCTTTTTTACTTATCTTAACTGGCTCCCATCCTTTTATTGGCCAAACATAAGCAATAACCTTTGTTCCTTCTTTTAATTCTTTTTCAAGTTTTTCTTTTAATCTAGAATAGATAGCCGGCATAAGAAAAAAATAAACTACATCGGCATCTTTGATGTTTTTTTCCCACATATCTTTATACGAAACTTTGATATTTTTCTTTTCTTTTTGAAAAAGTTTTTTGAAAGAAGTCAAAAGATACATAAAAAGAGAAACTTCGATTCCCTCAACAAAAGCACCTTTTTTTGCCGAAGCGAATATAATTCTTCCATCTCCACATCCTAAGTCGTATAATTTTTCTTCTTCTTTTATTTCCGCTAACTCTAAAAACCTCTTTACATTTTTTTTATTTGTTGGAAACCAAGGCGCTCCTTTAATACTGGCGTAAGTTGCTGTAATTATAAACAGAAGAAATGCCAAATAAAAAATCCAACTCCATATTGATTCCATAATTTATGTTTTATTTATTAATACTTTTGGGAATTTAAAATCTCTTTGATTGCTATTACTTTAAGTTACCCAATATCTTTTTTTTGTCATTTCGTCTCTTTTTGTTTCTACCTTTTCTATTTCTTTTCTCGCCTTTATACTTTCTTTTTTAATTTCCTCTTTATCCATTTTTTCTATTTTTCCTACCTCTTTTAAAAGCACATCTCTCTTATTTTTTTCTGGATTATTAATCACCATTAAGAGGAGAATGTTTAATATATCTCCAATAATAGGTCCTGGAGAAACATTTATTTCTTTCATAATGTCATTCCCATCAACTTTAAGTTTGCTTGAGCTAATTGGATCTTGAGAGACTTTTTCTATTAAATATCTCATATGACGTAAGCGATAAGGCTCTGCCTTCGGTACTCCCGAACCAATCCTGTCTGCCATTCTTACCTGTAAAAGCTCTTCCATATTTTCTCTTCCAACCTTTCTTACAAGTCTTCTTATAGAGCTTTCAGAAACCTCGCCAATATT